>NZ_JACJTV010000012.1 GCF_014698845.1 Coleofasciculus sp. FACHB-1120
CTATAAAATGATGTAATGATTGAGCTGAGTTTATACTTACAGCTTTCGCTATCTCTGGTAATGATTTTCTTTTGATTGGTGACATTATCCCTAAATGTAAATATTTGAAGCATTCATAATTTCTTACTTCCTTAAACAGGTCTTTATACTCTGCACAATATTCATCTATGAGCGTCACTGTTCGGTGAGCATCTCTTGGCAAATGCTTGAGGATTTGTAATTTTACATCCATTGCCCTACTTACCTTTCAGGTTTTTCTCTGTTCATTCTTTTATTTAGAATACTCGGAGAGTGACAGAAAAGGGATATATAACAATCCTATTTGACTTATCAAGTGTCAACAGTTAAAATCCCCGATTTCTAAGAGAAGTCGGGGATTTCGCTTTCACTAGGAGGAGATCGCAGGGCGCTTAAGAAGTGTGCCGCTTAAGCAGTATGCAGCCTTTTCTGAGCGCGACCTGGTGCAGTGGGCTTTTGGCTTGGGCTGCGAGTCGGTGTGGATGGCGTTTGTGGCTTGGCGCGGTTACTACGACCTTGATTTGAGCGCTGACGCTTCGGTTGGTCTGCCCCGCTCTTGGCTGACGAGGTTGGCTCGTAGCCTGGAATCACGTCTTTAACAAGGGTTTGATTGAGCAATCGCTCGATGTCTTTGAGAAATGGATATTCATCTTGGCTAACAAGAGAAACCGCTCTTCCCTCGTTGCCAGCGCGACCTGTGCGACCAATGCGATGCACGTAGTCTTCTGGTACATTAGGGAGTTCAAAATTGACCACATGGGGGAGCTGATCGATATCTAGACCCCGTGATGCTACGTCGGTAGCGACTAATACCCGCACTTTTCCTTGCTTAAAGTCTTGCAGGGCACGGGTGCGAGCCGCCTGACTTTTGTTGCCATGAATGGCAGCGCTTTTCAGACCATCTTGAGCAAGTTGCTCAGCGAGACGGTTGGCTCCGTGTTTCGTGCGGGTGAAAACTAGCACTTGTTGCCAATTGTGGAACCCAATCATATGAGAAAGCAGTTCTCGCTTGCGATCGCGATCGACCGGATGAACCACCTGCTCTACCTGCTGTGCAGCAGTATTTCGGGGAGCCACTTCGATCTGGGTCGGAGACTTTAGCAGGGTGCTGGCAAGCTGCTGAATCGGTTTAGAGAACGTGGCAGAAAACATTAATGTTTGCCGCGATGGAGGTAGCACTGCCAAAATTCTGCGGATGTCGCGGATGAAGCCCATGTCTAACATGCGATCGCATTCATCCAGCACCAGTATCTCTATCTTCGAGAGATCGACTGTCTTTTGCCCAAGGTGGTCAAGCAAGCGACCGGGCGTAGCGACTACAATATCAACTCCTCGATGCAGCGTTTGAACTTGCGGCTTAATTCCCACGCCGCCATAGATCGCTGCGGATCTTAGCGACAGGTATTTGCCATAAGTTTTGACGCTATCTTTGACCTGATCTGCCAGTTCGCGCGTTGGGGTGAGGATGAGGGCGCGAGGCGTGCGATGCACCTGGTTGGCGTTGCTGGTACCCAGAAGTTGCAGTAAAGGTAGGGTAAAGCCAGCAGTCTTGCCCGTTCCAGTTTGGGCGCTGGCGAAAATGTCTTGTCCTTTCAGGATGGCGGGAATTGCTTGCTGCTGAATGGGGGTTGGCTCAGTGTAGCCAGAGTCAGCAACAGCACGAAGCAGGTCGGTCGAAAGACCGAGATTACGAAATGTCATGGATGCGATCGCTCCTAGTGGTGCCCCTATCCCAAATCAAATGCCTGGGGCCAGTCTAAGAGCAGGAAATTTGTAGTTCAGTTGGATGGCTTAAAATGAGCTTTTTCCAATGCGCTAGTAACAGACCGGAATGTACTAGCAGAAACTCATCTTAACAGAAATTATGACAAAACACCTGGACGAAGGCTCGGTAAACCACACTCATCACAAGGGAGTATCCCAGTTTTGCCTTAACCCGAACTCGGGTTATTGTGATGCACCCAATTGAAAAAGGGCACCCTTTTTGAGCGCCCCTACCCTAGATGAACTGGCAACTTCTTAAAAATTGTCGAAGTTAGCGATCGCGTTTTTCATCTTCTCCAACACTTCTTCTACAGGAATTACCCCCACATCGCCAGCAGCGCGGGTGCGAATACTCAGGCTATTTGATTCCACCTCTTTCGCTCCTACCACCGCCATGACGGGGATTTTTTCCTTTTCGGCATTGCGAATCATTTTGCCCATGCGATCGCCACTGGTATCGACTTCTACGCGAATACCGAGCGATCGCATCTTCTGCGCCACTTCCTGAGCAAAAGGTAACTGGGCATCGCTCACCGTCAGCAATCGCGCTTGGACTGGTGCTAACCACAGGGGGAAATCCCCCGTATACTCTTCAATCAAGATCCCGATCAGCCGTTCCAGAGAGCCGAAGGGGGCACGGTGAATCATTACCGGACGCTTCCGGGAACCATCCTCCGCCACATATTCCAAATCAAACCGTTCTGGCAGGTTGTAATCTACCTGGACAGTACCCAATTGCCACTCGCGGTCTAGGGCATCGCTGAAGATAAAATCCAGTTTGGGGCCATAAAATGCTGCTTCGCCAATGCCTTCAAAGTAGTTCATCCCCAGGGTTTCCACGGCGCGGCGAATCGCACCTTGAGACTTCTCCCACGCTTCATCAGAGCCAATGTACTTATCTGAAGCCGGATCGCGGAAACTGAGCCGCGCCTTGAAGTTTTTCAGTTGCAGACTCTTGAACACCGACAGAATCAAATCCACCACTTTCAGGAATTCGCTGTCTAGCTGTTCTGGCGTCACGAATAAGTGGGAATCATCCACCGTGAAACCGCGCACCCGCGTTAAGCCGCCCAATTCCCCAGATTGCTCGTAACGGTAGACGGTGCCAAATTCTGCCAAACGCATCGGTAGTTCCCGATAAGAACGCAACTCGCTCTTATAGATTTGGATATGGAAGGGGCAATTCATCGGCTTCAGGACGAATCCCTGTTCCAACGCCGCCGCCTGCTCATCTTCCGCCATCAGCGGAAACATATCCTCTTGGTATTTCTGCCAGTGTCCGGAAGTTTTGAATAAATCGACTCTGGCAATGTGAGGCGTCACCACCTGCTGGTATCCCCGTTTCATCTGTTCCTGCTTCAGGAAGTCTTCCAGAACAGTCCGCAACACCGTTCCCTTCGGCGTCCACAGAGGTAATCCCGGTCCCACCGGATCTGAGAAAATAAAGAGTCCCAGTTCTTTACCGAGTTTGCGGTGATCGCGGCGCAGCGCTTCTTCCTTGCGGCGCTTATATTCAGCCAGCTGTTCTGGGGTCTCCCAAGCCGTGGCATAAATGCGCTGGAGTTGAGCTTTCGTTTCATCGCCGCGCCAATAAGCACCGGCAACGCTTTCGAGTTCAATTGCCTTCGGATTTAACTCACTGGTATTTTCCAAATGAGGGCCTGCACACAAATCCCACCATTGATCCCCCAAGTGGTAGATGGTAATTGGTTCCTCAATGTCTTCTAATATTTCTAGCTTGTAAGGCTCATTAATTGCCTTGATCCGACCTTCAGCTTCCTGGCGGCTGACTTCTTCCCGAATCACCGGCAATTTCCGATTGATGATTTTGACCATCTCTTTCTGGATGGCCTTCAAATCCTTTTCGGTAAATGGCTCTGGATTATCAAAGTCATAGTAAAAGCCGTTCTCAATCCAAGGGCCGATAGTCACCTGCGCTTTGGGAAACAGCTTTTGCACCGCCATTGCCATAACGTGGGAAGCGGTGTGACGGATTTTCTTCAACGATTCAGATTCGCTGGGACGGGGCAAATACATTTTTTCTGGCTGTTCTTGAGACGCTGGAGATTCTGAGACGCTCATCGGCGGTTCCATAAGGACGAAGAAACGGGCAATTAATCGAGTGCTACTGCCTCTATCATACCGAGGTTGTTTTTACCTGGCGATGCGGTTGCTGTTTAAGAGAATCTAAAAATATTATTACGAATTGTAAACTACGTTAAGATTAAATTAGATAGTATTCGGTTTTTGATTCATGGCTCCTTCCAACTTGCCTGAAAATGAATTGCTGAAAACGGTATTACAACCGCTCTTAGAAGATTTTCAGTATTGGTTTGCGCGATCGCGCGCTCTATTAGAAACTGAAGAAATTACTTTTTTAAGTGCCCAACAGCAATCCGACTTGCTGGATCGAGTCAAGCTTGCTCATGCTGAAGTCAGCACGGCTCAGATGCTCTTCCAAGCGACTGATGCCCAAGTTGGCATTGAAACGTCAGTTCTGATGCCGTGGCACCAGTTGGTTACTGAGTGTTGGCAGGTGTCGATGCGCTTCCACGCTGAGCAATCCACTTCCACGAACAAGTAAATCTAAGGGCGAAACATTTTTACGGAAAATCTGGGGGCAAGCATTACCGTTTCGCCACGAATGCGAAAGCCCCTATTGACGAACATCCCATTAGACTGTGTGCGGCTTGGAGGAAAATTGTATGTTACATCTGCTTTATCTAATTGCCTTTACTGTTCTGGCGTTTCTTGCCATTGGAAATATGCTCCGCAACTTGTTAACCATCAGTAGTATGGATTCTCAACGGCGCTACCCGCCAGGGATGCAGTCCCAATTTAGAAATTCTCGCTCTCCTTATGGCTCGATCCCGCACCCGGAACTATTAGATGATGCGGGAAACCCGATTAATGAACCGCTTCTGGTGATGCGTTCCATGACCGTAGAAGACGCCCGCGAACAATTGGACGCCCTCTACAAATCTTCTCCCGGTATCAATGGGGAAACGTCTGAGGAAGCATGAAGTAGCAGCATTTCAAAAGTAAAATCGGATAATTTACTCGAAAAATTAGCAAGGTTTATTAAAGACTGGTAATTAGCTTAATAGAGCTGGGTGGGCATTCCCCACCCAGCTCTATTAAGCTTCAATCACAATCCGTAAATTGCCGCGTTTTTTGGCAACCCGACAGGCAGTGGTATTGCCGGAACGCTCAAATTCTAAATCCAGCAAAGTCTGCCCGACTCTCAAGTTCTGTAGCGCTAGACGATTAATCGATTCTGGTAAAGCGGGGTGAATAATCCGCAAGCAGTTATTGGGAGCATCGGGCACCAAATTTACCATCATTTGCAGCAACTGGAAGATACTGCCAGTTGCCCAAGCTTGAGGAGAACAAGCGACGGGATATTTGACCGTGGTGTTATCTTCTGTGCGTTCGTAGCCGCAGAAAAGTTCTGGCGGTCGTTGATAGGGTTGCTGTAAAGTCATATCAATTAAAGCTTTGGCAAGTTCCAGCGCTTGATCGATTAGACCGAGCGATCGCACTCCCATCGCAATCATTGCATTGTCGTGAGGCCATACAGAACCGACATGATAGCCCATCGGATTATAAGCCGGAGACAAACTACTGAGGGTGCGAATCCCCCAGCCGTTGAACATATCCGGTGCCCGTAACCGTTCCGCGACGCTATAAGCTTTTTCTGGCGTCAGGATGTCCAAATACAGACAGTGACCGGGGTTAGAAGTAATACTATCAACCTGATTGCCATCGCCATCCAAAGCCAAGGCACAAAAGTCTTCCGCTGCTATCCAAAAATCTCGATTAAAGCGATTCTTCAAATCTCTCGCCTCATCTTGCCACCTGTCCGCTAAATCAAGGCGCTTCTTCATTCGGGCAATTTCTGCCAGACGGATTTTAGCAGCATAAACATAAGCTTGAACTTCACAAAGAGCGATCGCGCCCATCGCCATCTGCCCTTTCCGATTCACAATACAGTCGCCAGAGTCTTTCCACCCCTGATTCGCCAGACCCCGCTTCGATTGACGTTGGTAGATGAGATAACCCGTTTCCTTTGAGTTGCGGTCAATCCAATCCATTGCTGCCAAAGCATTCGGCCACAATAGCTCCAGGGTTTCCCGATCTGCTGTCCAGGCAAAGTGTTCCGCGTACAGCATTAACCACAGCGGTGTCGCATCGACGGTGCCGTAATACGGCGTATGGGGAATTTCTTCACAACGCGCCATTTCACCCAAACGCAGCTCGTGCAAAATCTTCCCAGGCTGCTCATCGCGCCACTCATTATCCGTTTTCCCTTGGTATTCAGCCAAGATCGTTAGGGTTTCGCGGGCAATTGTCGGATCGAGCATCAGCGTTTGCGACGCCGCGATAATCGAGTCGCGCCCAAACAACGTCGAAAACCAAGGCACTCCAGCGGAGAGTACCTTCCCTTTGCCGAAAGACTGGCGCAGTAAATAAGTATCCTGCTCGGCTCGCTCAATGACTCGATTAAACGTGTTTTTGTCTGAGCGAATCCCGGTTACGTGTTGACGCCACTCTTGCTGCTCCGATAACTCTGCGGCTCTAGCCTGTACTAGCGTGATTGGGGCAGATACCCTAGACGTGGGACGGTTATTGGTACGCATTTGCAGCCGATAGCCCAGTTTTTGGGTTTCGTGGGAATCCATCTCTAGCTGCCAAACCGCCGTATAACCGCTGAGAGTGTCTGGCTGACGATGAATAAACTCGATGTGAGATTCCATTACAGAGCCATCCAACCCTTGATAAGCAAGCGTCATTTCTTGCTTTTCGGGTTCTGCGGCTTGAGTTTTAGGCACGGCTCGTAACAGCTGCCCCTTGTGTTTTCGACCATATCCCCGGACTACAAATAAGTCCACAAAATCCGCATCAAAGCTGAGACTCAGTTGAAAGCGGATAGAACTGGTGCTGTAGTTGGAAACGGTTAATTCTTCAAAGAGCGCTCCATTTAGGACAATTTCCCGGTTAATTCCAATGGTGTCGGCTCTCAAGGGAGCAAAGTCAAAAATTGCCCCGCCGTCAATTTGCTCATTTGGCTCTAATTTATCCCCTCCTTCTAATCGCGCTCCTCCGTCCATGCTGGGATTGGTACACAGAACTGAAAGGGCAAATCCTTTGTCAGAGGTGCTACTGAGCAAGACGGGGGGGCGTCCGTTAATTTGCAGTTCCAGGCGACTGAGAAACCGCGTATCGGCGCAGAACAGCCCCATACTGCTATTCATGTCATCGCCTAAACACCCGGCAATGTTGCCTAGGGTATCAGTGACTAAAAACAGGTCATTGTCTTTAATCGTGAGAGTCGGTTGGGGGCGATCGCCAAGAACGCAAGGCCACTCTGGAATGGGCAGCTCTTGTGCGGGAACAAAGGTTTTTCCGTCCAGTTCAAGAATATCCGGTGCCATGAATCAAGTTTCTGCTCAAGAGTACAGGGTCTTTGTGAGACTTGGATGGGGTTCACACAATCTAATTTAAAATCTTACCCATCGCATCGCTACTGATATTCAGTAGGGGATCGAGGTTCCGCCAAATGTGACCTTATTGATACTTCTACAAATCTAATCAACGATCCGCTCTATCGTTCGCAGAGAACAAAATTTCCAATTTTTTTCCAGCTCTCCTGCTACGGACGGATTTTTTCTTCGCTTAACCTGGTCAATCATACCCTTGGCGGGAATGACGGTGTTAAAAGGAAATTCGATAATACACTACACCCTGCATTCTATAGTACGCTCTACTTAAAGGATTATGTTGCCCAATTTCTTGGCTTTAAAGTGTCTGTGATGAAGCAGCATCTCGTATAATAGGTTGCTCTGAAAATTAAGGAGTTTGCATCTGATGGGAGTAGAGGCGCTGGAAATAGAAGCATTACAAATACTGGTGGAGTCGCTTATCTCTTATAAAGGACGGCTGGTTGGAACTCCAGCTGCTCATACTTATATCAGAGATAAAAATGAAATAAATATTCCCAAAAAAGCTAATAAAGATCCGCTGAATTATGACCAAGTTTTTATTCGCGATTTTGTTCCGGTAGCACTTTTATTTTTAGTGAAAGGTGAATTTACTATTCAAAATGGCAAAAAAGAGGTAGCAATCAACGGCAAGGAAATTGTCAAAAATTTTCTAGAAGTAACCTTAGAACTCCACCAGCAAGAAAGATCCGAAACTTTTTTGAATACGGGTCGAGTTTTAATGCCAGCCAGCTTCAAAATTCTTAAGAATAAGAAAGGAAAAGAACACCTAGAACCCGATTTTGGTCAGCACGCGATCGCTAGAGTCACGCCGGTTGATTCCAGCCTTTGGTGGATTATCCTGTTGAGGGCTTATTGGAAAGCGACAGGAAACACCGCTTTAGTCCATCAAGCCGACTTCCAAGAAGGGATCAGGTTAATTCTGGAACTTTGTTTTAGCGATCGCTTCGATCGAGAACCCACGCTTTTAGTGCCTGATGGAGCTTGTATGATTGACCGTCGGATGGGCATCTATGGATACCCTCTAGAAATCCAAGTTCTCTTCTACGCTGCCTTGCGTGCTGCTGATGAGCTACTCGATCGCAAAAATCACAACAATAAAGATATTCTCTCAGCAATACAGAAACGATTGGGTTCTCTAGCGAACCATATTCGGACTGAGTATTGGATGGATATGGATCGCCTAAATCAGACCTATCAGTACAATGTTGAAGAATATGGCGCAACCGCTATCAACAAATATAATATCTATGCCGCATCCATTCCTTATGCAAATTTAGACGAGTGGCTACCAGAAGACGGGGGTTATTTAGTCGGAAATATTGGCCCATCACAGATGGATTTCCGATTCTTTTCGGTGGGTAACTTGATGGCGATTGTTTGTTCTTTAGTGACCAACGATCAGTCCGAGAAAATCATGAATCTCATCGAAAGACGGCATAAAGAGCTACTTGGACAAATGCCGTTCAAAATCTGTTATCCAGCCATAGAAGACGAAGATTGGAGAATTTTGACGGGTTGCGATCCTAAAAATAGCCCTTGGTCGTATCACAATGGGGGCAGTTGGCCTGTTTTGATGTGGATGTGGGCAGCCGCCGCTCGAAAATTGGGTCAAGATGCAAAAGAAGAAGAATATATGCAGTTTGCAAAAGCAGCAATTGAAAAAGCTGGAAAACGTTTGCAAAAAGAAGAGTGGCCTGAATATTATGACGGGAAAAGCGGTCACTTAATTGGCAGAGAAGCCAGAAGGCATCAAACCTGGACTTGTGCCGGGTATTTATTAGCAAAAGAATTGATGACACCCTCTGGTTTAGATCCCCTAGAATTAATCAAATTCAAGGAAAAAACTTATGCCAAAAATTAGTAATTCCCTAGTTTTTTCCTCCTTCCGGATTCCCCACCAATGTCATTTGATAAGCTCGTTCATACTCATCCACCATCGTCTTGATGCTAAAACGACTTAAAACGTAGTCTCGGCACGTCTGGCGGTTTAAGGTCATTGCCTGTGGGATTGCGTCAATCATTTCTTGTAGAGAATGGCAAACAAATCCACTCTTGCCATGCGCGATGACTTCTGGCACCGAACCCATCGCCATTCCAATCACTGGCGTCCCCGTTGCCATCGATTCAATCATTACCAAGCCAAATGGTTCGCGCCAGGTAATCGGGAACAGCGTCACGGTTGCCTCTCCTAGTAACTGCGCTTTTTCTTCGTGAGAAACTTCACCTAGATACTGGATTTGTTCGCCATCAATCAGCGGTTTTATCTGTTCTTGAAAATAAACTTTGTCTACCGGGTCAACCTTACCTGCCATTTTCAAAGGATAGCCGCTGGCCCGAGCAATTTGTATCGCTCCTTCCGGACCTTTTTCTGGGGAAATACGCCCCACAAAGGCTAGATAGGGCGGTTCAATTGCTTTTTCCTGGAAGGGATATACTGCTGGGTCAATGCCGTTGTAGACCGTATGGATGTAATTTAAACCAAGTCGGGGTTCTCTCTGAGCTTCACTGATACTGATATAAGGCTCCCAAGCAAATTGCCGGAATATTTTCTCATTATCTGGCGTGAAAATACCGTGTGTGGTGTGTACGGTTGGGGTCTTCACAAAAGGGGTATAAGGCAGAGCAGCATAGCCGACGTGGGAGTGAATAATATCAAAGTGATGCGCCTGTTGATAAACTTGCGAAAGCATCATTAGCTCATAAACTCCAGGCTCTTTAATCTTTGGATCTAAGCGCAGCGCCTGCTTATGTACCGACTTTAGCTGAGCTTTTGTAATCGAGTCCCCAGAGGCGAATAATGTTACTTGATGACCGCGCCGAACTAATTCATCAGTCAGTAAACTGACAATTAGTTCAATCCCACCGTAACGAAAAGGTGGCACTCGTTCCCACAACGGTGCAATTTGGGCAATTCTCATAGAAAAAATTGGAAGATGATAATCTTCAAAATCTTAGCTTAGTTTGCTCTGTTTAGAAACTAGATGTTTTTACCCTTAACGATATTTGTTGCGAATCACATTACGGATACTCCAGTAAAAGTTACCCCACTCTTCCACAAAAGTTTTCAGCATGAGAAAAGCGAAGGCTATAATTCCTACTGTTATCGCAGCAGTTTTCAATAGGCTTATGTGGGCACCCGCTATTTTAAATATTCCAGCACAGACTAAAGCAATGAGTCCTCCAATGATTAGGGATTTTGCAGTTTTAAAAAGAACGACGATAATCACCATTAATATAGATTCTAATCCGGAAATTAAGACACTCAGTGCTTTAAATAATTCATTTCCATAATTTAAAAGGAACCAAATACTAATACCTAAAGCTGCACAAATTAGAATAACATTAAGTATTACCATTACCTTGCCCTAGATTACTTCTTAACTAAAGATACTCTGCTTTGAATAAGGCTGAGAATGAAGAAAATACCTAAAAGTTCCGGTTCTGACTAAGATTTAGCTAAAAACACATAGAAATTGAGCATTCACCTCACTATCTTTACAATATCTACACAATATCTGCGGTTTTCTCGATTTAAAACCAGAGGCGATCGCTATCTGGGTAGCGATCGCCTCTAAAATTTGTCCTGACTTTAAAAAGTGCTGAAAGCGGTAGGATTGGCTTTTTCTACCCATGTTGAGGAGTGGAAGAGGAAATGAGAAAAAAAGATTTGGCACCACCCAAAATTCGTGTGCTTTAAGCCCATGACCGTCTCCCAGAACAATAGGGAGGAAGACAAAAGGGAATGATAAAAGCGAGGGCTGAGTAGATTCGCCAGAGATTTTCACGAGCGATTTTTGCCGGGTATAGACTCTTTTGGCATATCTTCAGTAGTAACTGTTAATTTTCTGAGCTTTTCTTGCCAATCCTAACAGGTTTCGCGAAAAGTTAAGACGCATAGCTATTGAGCTAGCAGTCATTTATGCAGAAGTAGACAGGGGCTGATATGATTGAGTATTCTGGGAACGCTGACTGGTTATAAGCATCCGCATCGTTGCCGGGGGGGCTAAGGTAACGCCACGACGGACAGGTTTAACGGGACGTTTATCCGTGAGAGCCAGTTGATAACACGAGAACATCTTCGCCAGTACCAACTTCATTTCAAACAAGGCAAATGCCATGCCGATACAACGACGATTGCTACCACCAAAGGGCAAATATTCATAGGGAGAAAATTGCCGTTCTAAAAAGCGCTCAGGTTTGAAACAATTTGCTTGCGGGTAAATATCCTCCCGGTGATGAACTAGATAAATACAGGCAGCAAGCACTGTACCGGCATCAAATTGATAGTCCATCAGCTGCACTGGCGATCGCGTAATTCGACCAAAAGTAAATATCGCCACTGGGTAAATTCGCAACGTCTCCGAGCAAACAGCGTTTAGATAGGGCAGTTTAGAAATGGCGCTGACATCTGAAACATCCCCAACACTATCCAGCTCCTGGAGAAGCTTGTCATGTACCTCTGGTTGATGGTGTATCCAATACAACGCCCAGGCGATCGCAGAAGCCGTGGTTTCGTGACCCGCGAACAGGAGAGTCATTAATTCATCGCGCAATTCCTCATCCGTCATCGGTTGTCCGTCCGCATCCCGCGCAGACATCAGCAGCGTCAGGATATCTGTGCGATCCGGATCGAATTTCTCCCGGCGTTGCTGAATCTCGGCGTAAATGAGTTGGTCAATTTGCTGTCGTTGGCGAAGAAAAATTCCCCAAGGACTCCAAGAACCAAAATCTCGTTGGAGTGATGGAAAAAAGAGGACGGCGGACGAAAGAGGAGAACTCACAGCATCCAGCATCGAAGTGAGGAGTTCCTTGAGTTGCTGGAAACGCTGACCCTCATTAATGCCAAAGACAGCCGCTAAGATGGTTTCCAGAGAAATTTCTTGCATGGTAGCCCGGACTGGGAAGGGTTTGCCAATCGTCAGGCGACTCATGACTTCTTCGGTAATGTCACAAATCAACTTGCCGTAAGCTCGCATTCGTTCCCCGTGAAAGGGGGGAGTCAGTAGCTGTCGCTGGCGCTGGTGGCGCTCGCCATCCAGTAGTATCAGAGATTGGTCGCCCAGAAAAGGTTGTAAAATCTTATTCCCACTACCGCTGTTAAACTGTCTAGGATCTGTCGTTAACAGCTCCTGAATTCCTTGCGGGTGAGAGATGAGTACATACGGGGGAAAGCCACCCCAGCGGGCTGTGAAGCAGTCACCATAAGCTTTCACAGACGTTTCTAGGTACTGCACGGGCTGGGAAATCCATTGGAGTAGTTGCAGGAATTGCGGTGTCTGCGGTCCATCAGGCAGTGTCATGGCGTGCTTTTCTCCTTTTATTTATCAATCGCAAAACTAAGCTAGCAGAGGCAGCGATGCGATCGCTGTAATCTAAAGCAAAAACCTTCCACGAGAGGATAATTTGACATCAGCGTTTAGAGGACTTCAAAAAGTGTCATCCTCAGCCTTCAGTGGTAAAAGTGGATCGCTCGCATTTTGTCTAAAATCTAGCCCGGTGATGATTTGGGGTTTTCGGCAAGTCAGTAGAGTTCAGAGGGTACTGTTTTCAACTATGCGATCGCTAAGTCATGCTCCAAGTCCTATTCCCTCCTGTATCTATTTATATTCTTGACCTGCTGGTGATTGGTCTACTCCTGCTGATGGTTACTTTGGGATCGGGCTGGATTAAAAGATTACCTCTCTCGTATGCCATTATTTACCTGCTCGTGGGTATCTGTTTGGGGCAATACGGGCTTAAGTTAGTGCAGGTACGACCAGATGCTGAGTTTCTGGAACGACTAACGGAATTTGTGGTGATTGTCTCCGTCTTTAGCTGCGGTCTAAAGATGAATCGCCCACTCACATTAAGATCGTGGAACACAACGGTGCGGTTGATTGGATTTCTGATGCCAATTTCAATTTTTGCGATCGCTGCCGTCGGTCATTGGCTTTTAAAAATGGATTGGGGACCAGCGATTTTACTGGGTGCAATTCTCGCCCCAACCGATCCCGTCTTGGCTTCAGAAGTGCAGATGGGAGATTTACAAGATAAAGATGAGCTGCGCTTTGGTTTAACTTCGGAAGGCGGTTTAAACGATGCGCTCGCTTTTCCGTTTGTTTATTTCGGGATTCATGCCTTAAAAGATAGCAACTGGGACAACTGGTTTAAACAATGGGTGGCGGTTGATTTACTTTGGGCGATCGCAGCTGGCATTGTCATGGGAATTATCGCGGCAAAAATGGTTGTTTTGGTTGACCAGCAACTGCAACGTTTCCGACAGGTCGATGAATTGATGGAGGATTTTGTTGCTCTTAGTACAATTTTAATTACCTATGCTTTGACAGAAATTGTCAACGGCTACGGCTTTTTGGCAGTTTTTGTCGCTGGAGTCGTCGTTCAGCGGAGTTACAACGATCCAGAAAAGAAAATTTCTCAATTTGAATTCACCGAACAAATTGAGAAACTACTGGAAGTCGCAACAATTTTGCTCTTAGGAACGCTATTGCGGTATGAGCCGATTCGCCAATTTGGTGGTCAGGGTCTCTTGGTAGCAGTCTTGTTGATTTTCTTGATTCGACCTTTGGGAGTTTGGATTAGCCTGCTTGGTCGTCGCTATCCCTCTGAAACCCGCTTTTTGTTTGGCTGGTTTGGCATTCGTGGCGTTGGTTCTTTATATTACCTTTCCTATGCATTTGGCGAAGGTTTAAAAGATACTGGGGGCGAACAAATTGCCTGGATTACTTACATCGTTATCGTGATTTCTGTATTTTTGCATGGGATTAGTGCTACTCCTTTGATGAATTGGTACGAACACAATATCAAGAAAGGAGGGAGGAAACAAAAACAAAAGATTCCTGCTGATTCTTAATAATTCAGTAGAGACACGCCAAAGCCGTGTCTCTACTGAATTATTTCTAGATCCCATGACTTTTGCCAATTACCCAATGACGGCGGAAGAAACGTGAAAGCGATGATTCTTCGAGGGACAAATAAATTGGCCGACCGTGGGGACAAGTGCGAGGATGACGAGTTCGCTGCCATTGCTCTAAGAGAGTTTGCATCTGGAGTAATCCCAGAGGAGTCCCGTTGCGGATAGCGGTGCGGCAGGCGATCGCTACTTGAGCGGTTTGCAAATCTCCACCCAAGCTGAGTTCCACTAGGGCGTCTGCACAATCTTCTCGTTCTCGTAAGGGTGCGGGTGCCGTGCGAATCGCCCAGAGTTGTTCGCCAAAAGGTTCTATATCTAGGTTGATCTGTTCGAGTTGCTGGATCTGAGCAGGAGAAAGATGATTCAAGATGACGGGGGGTTCTAGGGGGACGAGTTGCCAAGCTTGGCACAACTGCTCGTACAAAACCCGTTCGTGGGCAATGTGCTGCTCCACCAACCACACCCCAGCCGGATGCTCTGCCACAATGTAGGTGTTGTGAACTTGGGCAACGGCTCGGAGTTCCATCAATCCGATCTCATCCGTTTTCTTTGCCTGAGTATCCGTTGGCTGCGATTGAAGGGAACGATTGACGCTGTAGGCACTTTTCGCTTCCGCTGCTTTGATCAGGCGGCTAACTCGCTCTGGGGTTTTTTCCAGAATTGTCCCCACATTCAGACGCAAGGCTTGCTCAATCGCTGATGTTACCTGTTCTTGCCAGTAATTGAGCTGGTTTAAGTAAATTTCGGCTTTGGCGGGATGGCGGTTCCAGTCTATTTGACTGGCACAGATGAAAAGATGCAGAAAACAGATCGGATAGCGATCGCGCGGGAGAGTTCGCATTAAAGCCCCTAAAATCGTTTGCTCCAGTTCCGGCGACTTTACGTGCCGTCCATTCATCGCCACTCGTACCCAATCGGGACGGCGGCGATGGCATCTATCTGGCAAGCCGAGTACCACTGTCAGGGTTGAGTTTAGAGTGGAGTTGGATTCTCCGCCGCTTCCCGGCGTGTCTGTTCCTGTTTTTTCTGGGATTTTTTCTGGGAATGTTGGCACTTCCACTGTCAGATGCTGCAAATCACTCGGTCGGATTTCCCGGAGAATTTGAGGCAAAATCTGTTGCGCTGTCTTCCCAGGACTAATGGTGAACCATTGGCGGTCATTTTGCTGAACCTGCCAGGTGACATGAGGATGACAAAGGGCGATTTGCTGAATTGTGGCTTGCACTGCTCTGAGTTGTTGAGCGACGGAAGGCATTCCCTGACGCCGCGCCAACCAATTGCCAAACAGATTAGAGACGGTGACAACAGTACCGGGCGCGATCGCTACAGTTTCTACCTGCACGGATTCCCCGACAGAGTTATAAACCACTCTCCAACCCTCACAACTTCCCGCAGAACGACTAAAAATCTCTAATTCTGCTAAAGCTGCCAAACTGTGCAACGCCTCTCCCCGAAATCCCAGACTGCTAATTTTCCACAAGTCTTCCAAGTCGCGGATTTTGCTAGTGCTGTGGGCAGTTGCAGCTTCTTTCAGGTCTACCAAGTCCATACCACAGCCATTATCTGCGACTCGCACCCGCCACTGTTGTGGCGATAGGGAGATGCTGATGCGGGTTGCACCGGCGTCAAGGGCGTTTTCCGCTAATTCCCGCACTACAGCAGCCAAAGAGTCAATAACCTCTCCAGCGGCAATTAGATTGACTACCTCTGTCGGTAGAGTTTGAATACTAGACACCATGAGATCCAGTTTAAGTTAGGCGAGAGTCGCTGTTTATTTGCAGGAATTTTGCCGAAAATATTTGTCGATTGGGATAGGAATTCTAACACTTTACTCTGCCTAAAGAAGGATCATTTAAATGTTCTTTCTGGAGAAGGAGAAGTTAAATATCAATTTTTGATTAAATTTCCTAAGAACAGATCAATTACTTAGAGTTTTTTTATGAGTGACATTCAAAACAACATTGAAGGCGCTAAAGACAAAGCCGTAAGCAGCGTTGAAAGCGCTAGCGGCAAGGTTCAAGACACCATTTCTAAGGCAAAAGATGCCCTTCCAGACATTACTCCCACCCCACCGGGAATGAAAGCGCAGTCCAGCGTGAATGACTTGAAATCCCGTCTGGAATGGGGCGAACCAGCTTTAACAATTCTCGATGTGCGCGATCGCGGTGCCTTCAATGAAGGTCACATCATGGGAGCCATGTCCATGCCGATGGATGAATTAGTAGAGCGTGCGAAAACTAGCCTTCGCCCCGCTCGCGATATCTACGTCTATGGCGACAGCGACACCGAAACCTCTCGCGCAGCTTCCGAACTTCGCTCGGCTGGATTCCAGTCCGTGGCTGAACTCAAAGGCGGTTTTCCGGCATGGAAAGCGATCGCCGGTCCTACAGAAGGGGCTGCTGAATCCCAAAATCCTCCAGGCGCACCGGGATACAATCCTGTCTCTGCAACAAAGAGTCAGGTACAAAAGTAGATTTAGCGATTGGTCAGTCGTCAGTTCTCAGTAGAGGGTTGCAATCAACCCTGACGATTGACGCTTATCCAATAGTGAGCCGCGTCCCACGGGTTAAACCTCACTAGCTTGATATCACCCAAATTTATCGGCTGTTGTGGCATGGGTGGTCTGATCCCTAGGGCGGCAATCACTTGATAGCCTACGGCTCTTGCCAGTTTTGGCGGCACGGCGTTTCCGATTTGTCGAAACCCGTGCCATTTTGTTGTGTGGAAGCGGAACCAGTCAGGAAAAGAGTGCAGTCGCGCCGCCTCGCGGACTGAAATCACTCTGGGATAATCGGGATGAATCGGGCGGGGAGAAGTGTAACGACCGCCTCCAGAACCCGTACCGGCTCTTAAGGTATGAGACAGGGTATCCCAATTCAACCGTCGAAAGCGACTCACCGATTCTAGCTGTCCGGGCACTGTTTTCTCGAACCGTTCAATCGAAGCTGCTGTGTGTTGGGTTCGCAGAGAGCTAGTCAACAGATGAGGATTGACTAGCCGGGGATAGGCGAAATTATTCGGTTCGGGTGCAATCCCCATTAAGTGCTGTGCATAGATGCTGGCTAATGTCTCCATCTGCTCTAGTTGTCGCTGCTGTAGCAAGACTTCATCGGTTGTCAGGAGTTCGGGAAAATCATCGAGGTTGGGGAGATCGGCGATCGCATCCTTTACGGTGACTCGAAAGGATAAAGAGTGAAGAATCAAAGGATTCTTCTTGCCTCTTTTCTTTGGCAAGGAAGTATTTGGTAAGGAAGTATTTGGCAAGGAAATATCGGGGAATGAAGTATCGGGGAAGGTTGCCTTAACGCCCTTACCTGCAACAAAACCTGCGACAACAGGATAAGACAAAGGCACCTCCCCGGCACGAGTTCCTAATAAAAATAGCCTTTTCCGATTCTGCGGTACCCCAAAATCTGCCGCATTCAATACCTGCACGGGTTCGGTGATGTGGTACTCAACCGATTTAAACGCACTCTTGAGTTGCTCCAGATAAATCGCGTGTTCTTTCTGAGCAATGCCGGGTACGTTCTCCATGAGAAAGTAACGGGGTTGCAGTTCAATGACTAATCGACAGAAATGCAACACCAAATCGTTGCGCTCATCGTCGAGACGCCGCTTGCCCATTAAAGAGAACCCTTGGCAAGGGGGTCCCCCAATTGCTAAATCGATTTCACCATTCCAAGCGGGTGCGACTGGGGAAACCCCACTGCAACCCTTGTGCAATGCCCATCTCTGTAACGCTTTTCTAATCGCCTCCCCGGATAACGTTCTCGCATCTGCACACAAAACCTCGGTATGGGGAAAGTTAAAGGCGTGAACGGCTGCGTGAACGGGGTCAACTTCAACTGCCACCGCTACATCAAACCCAGCCTGCTCAATCCCCAAAGAAAATCCACCCGCACCCGCAAATAAATCGACCGCAACCGGACGGCGATAGAAATGAACCATCCCCATACAGGTGTTCTGACTTGGTAGGGAATTTGTATTCTATCGTCAGTCTCGAAAGCGAAAAAACTTTTTCCAGTCTCTTGACGATTCTGTATTATATTTGTAGTATATAGAAGTATCTAATTTTGAAGCCATCTGCCAGTAGCCGTGGAAGCGCGACCTACGCTTTTAGGCGACCTGATTTTATCTCAAAAAGCAGACGGCGCTTATAATTTTCTGCTCCGCGCCCAGATGAGTGAAGCATACACACCTAGGGTTCTGGTTGTCGTGGGTTCAAATCCCATTATCTCCAATTGGAGGTATAGCTCAGTGGTAGAGCATCAGAAAAAGTGAAACGGCTTTGCCGACTTGCGCGGAGCTTATAATTTCCCATTCTTCAAGCGATCGCCCCGTATCCAAACCGAGAAAGCTTACATACTTATTTCCAAAGTAACCAAGAGCTTTCTCAACTTGTACGGGGTGACTTATATCGAGGTGATTCCTGTGCAAACAGCCGAGCGTGACTTGCGTTTAGATATGTTAAATAGTCTGCTAACCACGCCTCACCGGGAGCTAGAGAAGGTGAGTGAAGTTCACAAGACGATGGTGGAGAGCGACCCCATTTTCTATGGACATTTAGCAGTCTGGTATCAGCGCAATGGGGATGTCCGCGACCACAAAGAGGTATTTGTGGGGAGTCTGCTGACTAGTAGTTTAGGGGAACACCGGGACGCTGGTTATGTGCTTTTGCAAGAGTTTCCGCCTTATCAAGTCGCACGGATTGTAGACTTTTTGAAGCAGCACCGGGGTAAGTTGCCGCGTTCTACCCGAACTGCGGTGCGGCGCTATCTGAGGGAACGGGAGAAAAATCCTGTATTCTTCGATCGAGCAGCGCTCCGGGCACGGAGTGCGATGAAGCACCTGTATGCTAGCTTGCATATTAAACCGAGCGATCGCGCTGATGCAGTGTTATTCAAAGACAACCCGCCAGAAGATAGTTTAGCCTTTGCGCTAAAGCTGATGGCGATCGCATCTTCACCCTTAGAGCAAGCGCAACTGATTGTAGAACACAAAATTCCCTACACAGTTGCCGTGGGAGCCATCAAACAAATGACCCCCACCGTGCTAGTGGCGCTAATTAACTCCATGACACCCCAAGAGGTGATTAACAACCTCAAGTCACTCCAAACTCGCGGTGCGATGGAAAACCCCCAGGTAAAAGCCCTCATCGACGAGAAATTGGAGAAAGCGCAAACTGATGGGCGGGTAGCAGCCTTAAAAGGGCGCGTTGCGGCGGATGCGGCGGAACTAGACGCTGAAACAGCGGCAAAATTAGAGCGCGTCATGGACGAGCAGGTCAAAAAGCGGGGCAAAATTAATAAGCCAACCGCCCTGCTAGT
This sequence comes from Coleofasciculus sp. FACHB-1120, assembly GCF_014698845.1. Classification (NCBI taxonomy): domain Bacteria; kingdom Bacillati; phylum Cyanobacteriota; class Cyanophyceae; order Coleofasciculales; family Coleofasciculaceae; genus Coleofasciculus; species Coleofasciculus sp. FACHB-1120. The sequence continues at coordinate 19,524 of NZ_JACJTV010000012.1, forward strand.
TGATAAGTCTAGCTCAATGGAAAGCGCCATCGAAGTCGGAAAGCGCATCGCCGCTCTCATTTCCGGCATGGCGGCGGCAGATTTATTTGTCTACGCCTTTGACACCATGCCTTACCCCGTCAAAGCGTCTGGGAATCAGTTGAGTGACTGGGAACGGGCATTCCAACACATCAAAGCAAACGGTGCTACCAGCATCGGTTGCGGGTTGGAAGCGATGCGCCTGAGACAGCAACTGGTTGAGCAAATCATCCTCGTGACAGACGGAGGGGAAAATAAAGCTCCCTACTTTGTGGAAACTTTCGACGCCTACAAGCGCGATCTCAAAGTAGAGCCAAGCGTCCTCATTGTCAAAGTAGGTTATTCCTACGATTGGCTGGAGCGCAAGTTACAAGAAAAACAGGTGCAGATAGATACTTTCAGCTTTGCGGGTGACTACTATTCGCTGCCGAATCTTATCCCGCTTCTGTCTCGTCCTTCGCGTCTGGAATTGCTGATGGAAATTCTGGAGACACCGCTACCCGTGCGGGATGACAAATAACAGGCTGTGTAGAGACGTAGCATACTACGTCTCTACACAGCCCCGCTCAAATTTAATTAAATTTAAAGTGGGAAAGCATCATGAAATTAGCAGAAGCTCTAATTCTGAGAGCAGATTGTCAGAAAAGAATTGAGCAATTAAGGCAAAGATTAATCAGAAGTGCCAAAGTTCAAGAGGGAGAACAACCGCCTGAAAATCCCCAAGCATTGATTGCTGAGTTAGAAGCAACATTAAATGAACTAGCAGACTTGATTAAGAGAATCAACAAGACCAATTCATTGACAAATTTGTCAGACGAAATGACCATATCTGATGCTTTAGCACAGAGAGATACACTTTTGTTAAAAAGGAGTATATATGATTCTCTAGTTAATGCAGCCGCTCTTACCGCAAATCGGTACAGTCAAGCTGAAATTAAATCTTTCAGCACGGTTAATATTGCAGAGCTACAAACGCAAATGGATCAACTATCTAGACGAATTCGTGAGTTAGATACGAGAATCCAATCAGCCAACTGGAATATTGACTTAATGAATTGAGCATGTTGGTAGCCCGATCAATAGAAGCGAGTACAACCCGCTAACTGGGTTAAGTTGGGTTTAGTGGCTACAAATAGTCGCTATTTGGTGGCATGAGGGGCCATGCTATGGGTTCAAATCCCACTGCACAAGTTAAGCCCAGTATTGTTACAAATGTACAGGGCATTGTGAAAGTTACTACCGTGTACTGGTCTATTGATTTTGGTGAGGGTGGGTTAGGGGTTTCATGCTCAAATAACTAATTGATTAATTGAAAATTAAGTTGGTAGCCAATTCAGCAGAAGCGAGTACGAAACCCTGCCAATTGGGTTAAGTTGGCAACAGCCTTTTAAGCTGGCATGATGGGCCATGCCAATACCTAACAAGTTAAGCCCAGTATTGTCACAAGCGTACAGGGTATTGTGAAAGTTACTACCGCGTACTGGTCTGTTGCATTTGGTGAGGGTGGGTTAGGGGATTTAAAATTCAATTAGTCATGTTTGCATCTGCCGCAAATGTTTTGAATTGTATAAATGCGATCGCTAGATCCAAAATTAGTACGGAACGGCGTCCCAATTTTGAAGAGAGACAAGGCTAATGGAAATTTTGGAGATACCTTTGCCTGTTCGGGATGATAAGTAGGACTATGTTTGTAAGGTGCATTACGGCTATGCTTAGCGCACCCTACAACTTAGGTTAGCAAGGGTTGAGCTTGAATCGGGTGAAACCCTTCTTCCCAAGGCCAGCGGTATTCTTTGTCTTGCCAAATCATCTGGACAACGGGATAGTCGATACCTCCGTTAAACCAGGAAGCCCAGCAGGTGTATTCTGTTTTTGCCTTGTTACTACAGAGTTTAAATTGGAGCTGATAACCATCGGCAACTACGTCATTCAAAGGAGTATCCAGAGGTGGGGCATTACCATCGGCAATTTCCCTAGCGAATTCGTTTATCAGTCCCCCTGAAACGCGGTTAGGAAGCCCCAGGCATAGGATTTCTGGGTGTTGAAAGTTATACCAAAGTCCAATTGAGTATGTGAACTCTGGTTCGTCATCTTCTTCATCTGGATAAACGCCCATCAAATGGCAATTATCCGGACTGTACAAAACATTATCGATTACACACCCTTCGGAGGTATCCTTTATTGTTGTTATTGCCGACATCCAAACATCAGGGGCAATCTCGTTCCCTTGAGCATCGTCAAACAAGGCAGCGGCTTGGACAAATCCGTTCTTAATCAAGACATTCGCCAGTAATGATGTGGCGTTGAGCCGATCTCCAGCGACCAGATATGTTTGTAAAGTTAAGAGTGCTTGCTCTCTACCGGGTGTCATGTCTGCTAACAAATAACAACTATCTTACGAAGAAATTGCTTGACGGATGCCCCTATGCGTGATCGCTAGATCCAAAATTGGTACAGAACAGCGATCGCGTCTTGTCTCTGTTCAAAACTGCGATCGCTACCTCCTCCGCAAAGACGGTACTGAGTTGCACTAGCTAATTTCAAACTCATTGCACGGTATAGAGCTTTAGAGACAGACGCCTGTGTGCCCTTACCATTCGGAAAATAGAAACGATCGGGAATCTGCCACAAGCATCCTGTAGTACCTTATAATACAAGTATTCGCCTTCCCTTGCTTCTTTCCTATTCAAAGCTCAAGACGCGATTCATTGCGTCTCTACACTTTCAGCACTTTTTAATGCCGATTTTTGTAAAAAGTCGCCGTACATCCCTGGATACTTTACGTAAACGCTATGATGCAGCAACAATTCTCGACGTAACTTCTCGCAGTACCGAACCTTGGATTCGCTTTAGCCCTTTTTATCCACATGGTGGAATTCCCGTTCCTTTTTCGCCTGGACACTTCAGCTATACCGTTGAAGGAATTTGGCAAGGATTAAAGGTTTTTGAGTCTGCGGATGTAGATCCGGGCAAACTAGCGATCGCTAATATGAGAGGGATAAAGCGCACGACACGAACTTATGGCAAGGTTCTAGGGCATCGTGCAGGCTTAACCGGAGACAAATTATTGTCCTATAAGCCCGTCGTACCATCTACCTACCATCGTATAAATGGGTACTAGAGAACCGCCTTCAGAACCTACTTGCGGAACTCAAACAGCTAAGTGCAGACAAAACTGTGTTGTTATTAGATTATGAAACAAACTGCAATTTAGACGATTTATCCAGTCCTTTATCCCACGCAGAGTTGGTCAAGCGATATTTAGAAGATGACTGGTATTGTTAAGCTAAAAAGAGCGATTTAATGAATAATTCTCGCTTAGTTAAAATTAGCAAATATCTCAGTAAGCATCTTCGGCATACTCCTGAAGCTATTGGTATTGAACTTGCACCTGGTGGCTGGGTTGCTGTCGATGAACTTCTAAAAGCGTGTGCAGAGCGTTCTTTTATTCTTACTCGTGCTGAACTTGATGAAGTTGTTGCTAAAAATGACAAAAAGCGCTTTTCTTTTGACTCAACAGGCACCTTAATTCGGGCGAATCAAGGACATAGTACAGAAGTTGATTTGCAGCTAGAAGCCGTTGTTCCTCCAGATGTATTATACCACGGTACAGGAAACGGTACAGTCGAATCAATTTTAAGTACAGGACTGTGTAAAATGTCGCGCCACCACGTCCATTTATCGAAGGATATTCCTACCGCAAAAACTGTAGGCGCACGGCATGGTCGTCCAGTAGTTTTTGCTGTAGATGCGGCGGCGATGCACAAAGCAGGATATGAATTTTACTGTTCTGAAAATGGGGTTTGGCTAGTGGATTGCGTTCCAGTCGAATACTTGCAACAAATTTAATGGCAACTTGAAAAAATAACTGAACGCATTACTTTCTCATTATTACAATTAAAACAAGAAGAACTGAAACTATGGGATCGGGATATTTTGGAAACGACGAAAGCAATCCAGGTAACAAAAACCCGCAAGCTAAAGGCTTATTGGGTGCAGGTTGGCGTCCCTTAACCCGACAGATAGACTGGGGATTTCTTTGGCATTTAGTATTTAACGATTCTAAAGAGCTAAGTCAGAAAGCTTTGGGTTTAGCAAGCGATGTTGCTGATGCAATAGGTCGGAACGAATATACTTGGTGGGCAAATATTTTAAATGTATTTTCTGAAAGTACGCGATATGAAGTTGATGAGTTTTGGAATTACATTACCCCAGATCCTCCAACTCCAGATTATCGCTTTCAAGACGTTTTAAGTGTTGATTCGCCGGTGATTCAATTTGTCAGCCGTAACAGCATTCCCATTGAACACGTTCTCAACCGCCTACAGGAAATAACCATTTTCAAAATTCTGGAATTATTGGGTCGTCCAGATATGATTACCCAGTATTATCTAGATCGATATTTTTATTTTCCGGTAGATCGATTTGTTAACTGGGAGCGTCTCGATATCATTAACACGGTTTATGCCTATTGGCCTCAACAGCAAGCTTGGCTAGAAATTGAAAATTTAGATCGGGGACGGCGACGTTATACCCTAATGGCGAAGGAACTAGCGCCACTGATTAATAAAGCAACTTTCAATCTTGCCGTCATGCTGAGTGGCTACCAAAGTCGTGTAGGAAAAATTCACGGCGAATTTCCAATTCGGTCGTTTCCCGCTGACATTCAAAGTTTTACCGATATGGTACAGCAGGCAATTCTCGACCAAAGTCAGTTAGCGGTTCTCGTCCACGGAGATCCGGGTACGGGAAAAACTGCTTGGACGCAAGCTGTAGCACAAGAAATTCTTGCGCCTCTCGGATATGTGATTTTTATTCTGGATCACGATGCGGTTGAGAATTTTGTACCGCCAAGTTACTTAGAACGAATTTGTCTAATTATTAACGAAGCGGATAATTTAGCCAAAAATCGCGCTTCAGAAGCTGCTCAAAATAATAATAAGACTGAGCATATTTTGAGCTTACTGGATGGAACCCTATATCAAAGTGTGATTGATGATTCTGGGATTCATACTAAGCAAAAGTTAGTAGTTTTGATGACTTGCAATACAACTGAAAGAATCGATCCAGCCGTTTTACGCAAGGGAAGAGTTGATTTCACCTATGAATTTGCTCACCGATTTGTCTAAAGTTAGGGTAAATCAGGATGCAAGGTTGTTATTTAACAGCGAAAGTGCAAAAAAAACACAAAAAAAGAGTAAAAAATAAATATATCCAATCTATTTAATTTGTGAAATAAGCTTTGTTGAACGAACAGCATAGGAGGCTCTATAAAGAGCAAAAATACTAATTCAAACCGCCATTTTGTAGGCCGGGTTTGATTAACTAAACTCAGTATCATCCTTAGAATGTTGGTTTCGCTATTGTACCGCTACGCGAAGCAAGCTACAACCCAACCTATAGGTTCCTGAAGTTACTGCCATTAATATTAACCAGAAAATTTAGCTAAGCCAAACATCATAATCAAGGCAATATCATGACAGATATTCGCAACCTCCTTAACCAAATTGCTGCACAGGAAGTGCAATTGCGCGATACTAAATTTCTCGCACCGTGCGTGGGTGGGGGAAAAGTACGCGCGTCTGTAGCGGGGATGGTTTACACGTTTAAACCGCAGCCACAAGACTTTGAAGGATGGGGCATTTTTCAGCCGATAAATGAGAAAAAGGCTGAGATGGTAGAGGAAGCAAACTTGCCGCAGGTGGCGGAATATCTGCGACTGTTGAAGCCGTTGCGCTTGCGTCTGGCTTATGTTTTGCAAGGACAGACGTGGCTGGCGTACCCTGTCAATGAATCTGATATGCAGCAGCGCTTGGGTGTTGCTAAGCCGGTGCCGGTGTATTTAGTTACCGAGGGGGCAGCATTTGAGCCTGCGATCGCGCGTTGGGATGGCAGCGCTTGGTGGTTTGATGAACTGGATCGACGTGCCGATCCCCTGGTGGCGGAACAACTTAGAGAACAATTGAGGAATGGGACGGAAACAGAAAATCTTCGTTTTGCGGGGATGACGCCAGAGATGCGTACCGTCTATGACTTGGCGTTGCAGCAGACAGAAGAATATCAACGTAGAAGACAGCAACAACTTGAGGAAGAACGCTTGCGCCAGCGGCGACGGGATACAAGACGCCAGCAGCAGGCACAGCGCCCATACAGACACTATCAAGAGGCAAGGCAAGATCCGTATCGGCGGGCGATGTCAGGTGATGAAAGGCGCGTGCGCGATGCCTTGGGGATGGGTGGTGGCGAACTCGAAGATGTGCGCGATCGCGGTGACTTTTGGCAAGTGGAGTGGATGACTCGCAGCGGTGAACGTCACATCTCTGCCATTGACAAGCGCGATCTGACAGTAATAAGTTCTGGCATTTGCCTAAGCGGACGCGATCGCGATTTTGACTTGCAATCCCTCGTTGGCGTAATCGAAGCGAGAGATACCTGGGACTTTTGAATTAGTTATTAGCCATTAGCAAAAATGTCTATCTTTTTTCACGAACAACTCCACAGAACATCTGCACTGATGGCGAAGCTGAAAGACTTCCCAGTGACGGTGTGCGGTGCGGGGGCGCTGGGGGCAAATATTACCGAAAATCTGGCGCGTTCTGGCTTCGGTAAGCTGGTGGTTATTGATCGCGATCGCATTGAGGAACGCAATCTCTCCACCCAGCCTTATTACCGCTCAGATGTTGGCGCTTACAAAGCTAAAATTCTTACTAATACTCTTTACCGCGCCTTGGGTGTTGCCGTTGATGGGCGTCCAAAAGAATTAACATCAGCAAACGCCGCCCAATTGCTCAGCGGTAGTACGCTTGTTATTGATACTTTTGATAACAGCACCAGCCGTCAAGCTGTAAAAGATTATTGCACGGCGGCAAATATTCCTTGCCTGCATGTTGGCTTAGCTTCCGATTATGCCGAGATAATCTGGAATGAAATTTACCGCGTTCCTTCACCTGTAAACGATGACGTTTGCGACTACCCGTTAGCGCGGAATCTAGTAATGTTGGCTGTTGCCATAGCGAGTGAAGTAATTATTAATTTTGTCGCCACTGGTAATCCGGAAAGTTTTACAGTGACATTAGGAGATTTTGCTGTCAAACCATTTGATAAATTTTAAATAGTGATTTTCACAGCTCAATTCTTGCACTTATTTAAGAAGTGGCAGAAAAAGCATGAAGCCCAGCATTAATTTCTGTTAATCAGAGAAAGTGCAGCCTTTCTAATGCGGTGCGTTACTAACTTTTCAGCTCCCAAAGCGATTAGGAAACCACCGCCCAGACAAGCCGCTTTTGAGAGATCCCCACTTTCAAGAACAAATCCAGAAATTGCTGCCACCACTCCTAAAACTACATATAACTGAAGTAGCCAAAATGGTTGAAGTTTTAGATCCTTCAGTAACAACTCATCATGCTTGTTCAGCATAGCTTTTACAAATACCTGAATTTCCGAAAATACCTAATATTAATATTAAGTTTGATTAATCGCTTAATAAAATAACCCCACCCCGTCATCGCCTACGACTCCGGCTCCGGTACCCCTCTCCGCTTGCGGGGAGGGGCTGGGGGTGGGGTTCCGGGTTCTGAGGAATTATATTTACTACCTCGCCGCAAAATGGCGGTATCGAGCTTCTACAAAATTATAAATCCCATAAGCGACTAAACCAAGCGCCACAGTTCCTAACAACCAAGGGCCAAAAGGTTGTTGTGCCAGCGCTGCTAGCGCCCCACCTAGCCCTTGAACTTGGTTAGCGTCAGACTGACGCCCCGCTTGAAGCAGAAATAAGCCAGTAATGGAAAAGACAACACCACGGGCAGCAATCCCAAACCTGCCAGCAAAAGTCGCCCATTTTTCCTCTTTTTCGCTCATCTGGTTAACTTTCCACTTTTTGCGGAATTTGGCTTTGTAGGCTCTATAAAATTGATAGAAGCCCATGCCAACGATTCCGGCTCCCACAAGCCCAACCAGGAATTGACCGAAGGGCTGCGCTAACAAGCGTGCTGTCCAATCTTGTGAAGAATTACTATTGCCGCCGCCTCCCGAACCCAGGATCAGCTTAATCGCACTCCAAGCTAAACCAGCATAGATTAAGCCGCTGCCAACCGCTCCCAGGCGTGATGCAAGCCCTTTGGCATCGGTGCCTTTATTTTCCGGATCGGCGATCGCTTCCACAAAACGCCACAACACGTAACCAATCAAACCCAAAGCAACGATTGCCAGCAAGAATTTCCCGAAAGGCTGTGTCACAATCGTCACCAGCGCACCCTCTGTATCGGTGGTTCTGCCGCCTGCACCAAATGCCGCCTGCGCTGCCAGCACTCCCACCGTAGCGTAAACGACTCCTCGCGCCCCAAAACCCAAACGTGCCAGTCTTTCCACCCATGTAGATGCATCTTCTGGTGTCATCGGTTGGTTTGGTCTAGTCTGCATTTTGATGTCTTCTGCGTGAGAGCAGGTAAATTGTGGTTTGCTACCAATTTTGTAGCAATATTTACTTCTATCTACATCTACCAAAGTGCTGAAAATACTGTTGTAGAGGCGGAGTTCCCTTGCCATTCCCTTGCTCCTACACAGTGCTACCTTGCTGATGTGACATTAGGGCTGATATGTAACAAATGGAGGGAAAAAGGGGATTATGCGGGTTCTCCTAGTTGAAGATGAGCCAGATTTAGGGGCGGCAATTAAGCGATCGCTAAGTCAAGAAGCGTATGTGGTTGGCTGGGTTGTGGATGGCACTCAGGCATGGGAGTTTTTAGAAACCCAGTGGAAGCAATTCTAGGGGGACGAAGTTTGTAGGTTGGGTTTCGTTCCTCAATCCAACCTACAACTAGACTGACTACAACTAACAATCCCGTAGCGTTAGAATGCTAAAGATTGGATTTAGTCGTTGCCTGTCACTTTTTGAATCAAGTCTTGTGCTTTTTCTATTAAATTAGAGTCGTTATTGTTTTCTTTGGAATTGAGTACAGTCTTTTCGTTTGCCTTTTCGCTATAGTCAAAGGGTTCATTGGGGGTTGCTGATTTTTGCTGCTTATCCTCTTCAAGAAAGCCTGTTGCTTCGCTATATTGATAGGCGCGGTCAACTCGGTCGTCCGATGTCAGCTTATCTCTTGAATGTAACACTGCATAACTAGGCTGTGCGGCGATGAATAAACTTGCCACACTGATTAAAGTCATCAAACTTAAAACAAAGATGTTTTTATGGAGTTTTTGTTTTAAAGTCACTAAAATCTGTTGCATGGAAATTCCCTCCCAATTGCTTTTTGTGAAAATTGATGATGTGCGAGTATGACTACTAACACAATTTATTAAGTACGAAATGAATCGTACTTATCTAGTTACATCTATGCCGTCTACCGCAGGATACATTCGTTTATTTCTTTAGCCATTCATGATGAATTTTCAGTCCTCGGCTCTGCATAGTTTGTTCAAATAAATCGGTAGAAAGTGCCTGTTCTACAGGCCAGACGCCTGGTTTTTTGAGTTTGCCTGCTAGTAATAACTCGGCAAGCGTGCCGGTGCCATAACCAGCTGCCACGGCTGTATTTTCATGCACTAAAGTTGAGCAATAACTTGCTGGTTGACCATCTTTATGACCGTTGACTTCAGACCGAATTGCTACACCGATGCCAGTGAAGCGATCGCTAACATCTGTCATTCGGTGGCTGACGCGAGCTAAAAATTCGATGACTTTTGGATTGTTGAGCCAGCTAGAGGGCCACCAGTGGGCAACGCTCCAAGTTAGATAATTGTAAAAATCGGGAACTGTACCAAATTTGGTGATGACGGTTTTAACAGGAAAAGTGTCGGGTAGCGTGAAGGCTTCTGGCATATCAAACCAGTAAACGCCGATACGACCATAGGGAGCGGGAAATTCAATGGTTTCGCGATCGCTATACGGCTTGATTATCTGCCACTGACTATTTATCCAAGCTTTAAAAGGGCTTTGTAGCCCTAAAAATGTTGTTCGCATCACCGTAATGCCAGCGCCACCCGACCCCGATACTAGATAGCTCAGATGAATGCGTTCTGTCTCATCTAGTTGCTCGACGCCCTGGCGTACCATGCTATTAGAAATACCGGGGAAAATACCCGTATTAATAATTGCCGTAACTCCAGCAGCAGCAGCTTCGTCCCGGAAATCCAATGCTTTGCGAGTAAAAGATGGGTGATCGCTGACATCCAGGTAGTTGACACCCGCTTCTATACAGGTTTTTAGCACTTGGGCATCTCGGTAGTGAAATGGCCCCGCACAGTGGATTACCAGATCGGAAGAGGCGATCGCATCCCTTAACGCTTCTCGATCCGCTAAATCTAAAGCCTGGAATTGCACTTGCGATCCCAGCTTTTCACTGACCAACGTTGGCAAGGTTGTAACATCGTGCGCCCCGATTGGTTTTCTGCCGGTAACGGTAATTTGCGCCTGTGTGTGAGCGACGATATCCGCTGCCACACTGCTACCAATCCGTCCGCTTCCTCCCAGAATTAAAACCCGTGTCATTAATCAATTTGTTAACGCTGTCTTCAGTTCATCAGGTTTGCCTGCTTCTCTCCATCGGTACCAAGGCAGACTTTTCCTGAGTAGTACAGACAAGTTTTATCGAAAGCTGCAAAGATGAATTTTTCGAGCGGCTGACCTACAGCAGATGACTTTCACACCCAGCTCTGGTGAGTCGCCTCTACCCGAAAAATTCACTTTCCTTCATTATACTTAAGAAAGATACATAAAAAAACCTTCTATGATATACAAACAAATACCCATAAAGCTAGTGTCAATCCTTCATAAATAGAAGGAAAATAAAATCTCTTTATCAATTGCTAATAACTCTTTAATTTAAAAGCAACTATTAGGTTGGCATCGTCTGAGTTGCGAATGAAGGGAGTAATTAGCTGGATTTGGTATAACTTCTCAATGGAAGTGCCCAGTGGTGAAAATGGAAATTTTCGAGCAGCAGATTGAGGCTACCTTACGACGCCGGAAAGAGCTTTGGAGACGAACTGAGGAATTTCCCACCCAAGACAAGCCACTGCTGGTGGAAAGCTGGAAAGAACACGACAAAACTCTAGAACAATTGCAGGTAGCCTTAGAGGAACTGCGATCGCAGAATGAAGAGCTAATCGCCAGCCATCAGACGTTGGAAATACAGCGACAGCGCTACCAAGATTTATTCAATCTGGCCCCAGATGGGTACTTAGTGACGAATTCTGATGCCGTGATTCTAGAAGCTAACCAAGCGGCAGCGAACTTGCTGAAGATTTCGCAGGAACACTTGCTGGGCAAACCGTTAGTTATTTTTGTGACGGGTAAAGCTCTGGGAAACTTTTATACAAACTTAAGCCAATTCCTCGAAACTGACCAAGTAAGCAGATGGGAGGTTGAGATTCAGCCTCGGCAGAGTACGCACTTTCCTGCCGCCTTTAGAGTTAGAGCAGTGCGCGACTCAAGTGGGCAGGTGGTAGAACTGCATTGGTTGTTACAAGATATCACCGAGCGCAAGCAGCAAGAAGTTGCTTTTGGAAGCGATCGCCATCTTCTAGAAACCCAGGTACTAGAAACCCAGATTGAACAACGAACCGCTGAACTTCGGGAAACCAACGAGCAACTCAAACAGGAGATTGCTAAACGTCAACGGGCTGAAAAAGCGCTGTGGCAGCGGGCGGAAGGGGAATGGGCGATCCGGGTGATTACCGAACACATCCGCCAGTCGCTCAACCTAGAGGAAATTCTCAACACGACGGTGGCAGAAATTCGCCAAGTTCTAGGGAGCGATCGCGTACTGATTTTCCGCATAGAGCCGAATGGTGATGGCGTCGTGGTGGCTGAATCAGTGGATGCAGATTGGTTCTCGTTCTTAGGCAATACCGTACCCTCGCCCCTGTTTAGAGAATGTATGCCCCTCTATCGACAGGGGAACGCCAGAGTGATTGATGAGATTCAACAAGTAGGGTTTCCCGTAGATATCACTGAGTTTTTCCATTCGTCGCAAGTCAAAGCTGCCTTAGGCGTTCCCATCATGCATGGCGATCGCTTTTGGGGGTTGCTCGCGGCTCATCAATGTTCGGCACCCCGTCAGTGGGAACCGCTGGAGATCGATCTGCTCAAGCAATTGGCAATCCAGGTATCTATTGGCATTCAGCAATCGGAACTGTATCGGCAAGTGCAGCAACTGAATACGAACTTGGAGCGCCAGGTACGCGATCGCACTGCCCAATTGCAACAAGCGCTCGACTTTGAAGCGCTGCTCAAACGCATCACCGACGATGTCCGCGATCGCCTCGACGAAAACCAGATTTTACAAATTGCCGTCTGGGAATTAGGCGTCGGGTTGAATATTGATGGCTGCGATACAGGTTTGTACGATACCGACCATACCACGTCTACCATCAAGTACGAATACAACTTAGGAATCCCTTCCTTCCAGGGGCAGGTGGTGCAGATGGCAGACTTCCGGGAGGGTTATTCTCAGCTACTGCAAGGTGAATATTTCCAATTTTGTCAACGGGTGCCCGATAGTCGCGGTGCGCTGACCAGACTCGCTTGCCCGATTGTTGATGACCAAGGGGTATTAGGAGATTTGTGGTTATTTAAGCCGCAGCAAGAAGCCTTCAGCGAGTTAGAAATTCGACTGGTGCAACAGGTCGCGAATCAGTGCGCGATCGCCCTTCGGCAAGCCCGACTTTATCAAGCATCGCGATCGCAAGTCGAGGAACTGGAAAAACTCAATCGCCTCAAAGATGACTTTCTCAATACCGTTCCCCACGAGTTACGCACACCAGTCTCTAACATGAAAATGGCGATTCAGATGTTGTCTATTGCCCTGAATCGTGACTATGCCTTATTTGCCGAGATGGGCAAGCCGAGGGAACAACAAAGCAAAGTCGCTCGCTACTTTCAGATTTTGCAGAACGAGTGCGAACGAGAAATTCGCCTGATTGATGACCTGCTGGATTTACAAAAACTCTATGCAGGCGCTCACCCTTTATTACTGAGTGCGATTCAGCTCCAGGAATGGCTGCCGCCCATTGTAGAACCTTTTCAAGAGCGAGCCAGAAACCACCAGCAAACCTTGCTCCTTGACCTCCCTGCCGACCTCCCTCGCTTCATCTGCGACCCCACGACGCTAGGCAGGATTTTGAGCGAGTTACTAGACAACGCCTGCAAGTACACCCCCGCATCAGAAACGATCGCATTCAAAGTCCAGAGTCAGCCAGGGAGCGTTCAGTTTAGCGTCAGCAATTCCGGCGTGGAGATTCCGGAACGCGAACTTCCGCATATCTTTGACAAGTTTTACCGCATTCCCAGTAATGACCCGTGGAAACAAGGAGGAACCGGATTAGGGTTGACGATCGTGAAACGATTAATTGCCCATTTGAAAGGGACTCTGCGAGTGGAAAGTAAGGATCGTCAGACCTGCTTTATCCTCGATTTACCGAGCGATCGCTCAGCTCAAATTATCTCCTAATCCTTCCATTCGTACGGGCACGGGCAATGCCGTGCCCCGATTTATCGCTACGAAATTTTAAACACAGACTCAACCGTAGATTTGAGAGAATTTCCCGCATCCTTCAGCTTTTGGGCAATTGGCTGCTGAGTATGCAGGAACACACGAGCGCAGTTGCGTCCCGGCATCCCGGAAATAGAACCGCCTGGATGAGTACCCGCACCGCTGAGAAATAACCCTTCAATCGGAGTTTTGTAGTTCGCCAATTCCGGCAACGGACGGAAAAAGACCATTTGGTCGAGGGTCATATCAACGTGGTAGTAGTTCCCCTTATAAGCACCCAAGCGATCGCCGAGTTCCGCTGGACTTTCCACGGCACGAGCGATAATGGAGTGCTTGAGATTCGGTGAATAGTCGGCTAGCTTATCTAACACGCGGTCTGCGACTTTGTTTTTCAGTTCATCTGTCCAACCAGTGCCATGCAAACCCGTACCCTCTGCACCGGCAATCTGATAAGGCGCGAAAAACTCGATCCAGAGCGTATGCTTACCTTCTGGAGCCATCGACGGATCGAGTACCGTGGGTACGACCACATACATTGAGGGATCGGCATCGGGAATGTTGCCGATAGAAGCCTCGCTGTGAGCAATTTCCACATGGCGCACCGAGTCAGCAATCAAAACTGAGCCAATCAGGTACTCATCCTGGTGGTTGTGGTGTTCAAAGCGCAAAGGCTCTGATAGGGCGCAATCGATCTTGAGAATCGTTTCGTTGTTGTTGACAATTCTGCGCTCTAAGCGCTCCCTTAAATTCGGGTCGGCTGAATCAACATCGCTCTCATCCATGTGGCGTAGGAACAAGCGCTTGGCATCAATGTTGGAGATCACGCCAGTTTTAGCGCGGTATTCGGTGCCACCTGCCACCCGCACGCCTACCGCACGACCGTCATCAATTAATACTTTTTCAACGGTCTGGTCGCACAGGACAACACCGCCTTTACTTTTCACCAACTTCAGCAAGGCATCAACCAGTGCGCCGCTACCACCTTTAGGTCGCGCCATTCCGGGGTCATGGCGCATCGCCATCATAATTGAACCGACAGAAATGGTTTTTTGGGACGGAGGTGCGCCAAGTTCTGCGGAGAGTCGAGCCAAGGGCGCTTTCAGAAACTCGGAATCAAACCACTCGTTTAGGATATCTTCCGGGCTGGTGAGCATGGTACGAATCAGATCCAACGTCTTATTTGGCCCACCCAAGACGGAGAATAAATCTTGCAGCTTTTTGAGGTCGTAATTGCCAGCAATGTCAATAACAGATTTTGGCGGTGCGTTGAACACCGGGATCATTGCACCCAGTACGCGCTGCCAGTACTCGGTATATTCGGCATATTTTTTGGCATCTCTGGGGCTATAACGTGCAATCTCTGCACAAGTTTTTTCAACGGATTTGTGACCTAAAAAGTATTTGCCATCCGGATGGGGACAAAACGCGACTGGGTCGCAATATAAATATTCCAAGCCATATTTAGTGAGTTCTAACTCTTCGACGACCGGCCCTAAGTGAATGAACTCGTGGTCAATCGAGCAGAGGTTGAACTTAAAACCCGGAGCCTCTTTCGGTAAGATTTCTTCAGTTGTTGCACCGCCGCCTGGAATGGAACGCTTTTCTAGTAACAGAACGCTATAGCCTGCTTTGAGCAGATATGCGGCACAGACAAGTCCGTTGTGACCGGCACCAATAATGACAACATCGTACTCTTGCATGGACAATACTCTCAGACCCGTGTATATCCCCGATTCTAAGAAAGTTAAGAACTTTAAAGTGTCTATCACTCGAAGGATATCCTTCGCCCGCCCCAGCCAGCTTGACACGCCAGGAAACGGCTTTAGGACTGTTGGTGGAAGATGCAGGGCGAGTAATTAGGGTTCAGCCGCTAAGGGCATGGCATCACCCGGAGGGACCTAGGGCAAGTGAGGGGATCGTGAGAGGCGGGAAGAGGTGCGATCGCGTTAGCGAAGCGAGGAGTTAGCCTCGTGCTGAAAGAGTCAGTTCGCTGATTTTCTTCGTTAACGGCGGCTAAACTCTAGCCCAATGCCATTCTCGCAGTTATACTGGCTAGGTCTACATCGTCTTGGAACGGGTCAGCACTACAGAATATGAATCCTGTTGTCAAAATTGTTCAACCCTCTGGCATTTTAGACGGTATGAAGGCAACTCAGTTTCGTCAAGAAATTAGCGATATTGTCGAAAACGGAGGCAATATAGTGTTAATTGACTTTAAGGACGTTACCTTTATGGATAGTTCTGGGTTGGGGGCGCTAGTGCTTGCACTCAAAACTGTTCGCGCCGCTGGTGGTAAACTCTTTATTTGCTCGATTAATGAGCAAGTAAGAATGCTGTTTGAACTGACCAGTATGGATCGCGTCTTTGAAATCTTCCCCAATCGAGAAGAATTTAATAACGCGATTAGTCCATAGCTAATGGCTAATCGCTAATCGCTAATCGTCATTCACAATTAGCAATTAGCAATTAGCACTTGCCTAATCAAAGTTGATTTGCAGCAACGACAAATCATCGTCAAAATAGTCGTCTGGGTTTCTATCTTGAACAGAATTCACTATCTGGTCTAGATTGTTCTGGCTATTCTTCGGAAATTCGGCAAGCAGATTGATGAACGCATCAAGACCCCAAATCGTGCCGTCCGGTTGGTTAATCTCATAGATTCCATCACTGAAAATGTAGAGGATACTGGATTTTTCCACCTCGCAGCTATCATCGATAAATTCAGCATCAGGGAACATCCCAACCGGCAAACCTGGGGTTTTCAGGCGTTTGACCTGGGTGATTAAATTCGAGGTTCTGGAGACTAAAACTGCTGGTGGATGCCCAGCACTAGCGTAAACTAGGGTGCGCTTAACTCGGTTATAGACACCGTACCAGATGGTGAAATATTTATCATTTCGGTCAGTCATCTGGAAGGTTTCATTTAACGCCTTGAGGACATCGCTAGGCTCATAGTAATTAATTTTAGGAAGGGCTTGGCTTTTGAGTAGGTTCATGACCGAAAGAGACGGTAAAGCAGCCCGCAATCCATGTCCGGCGACATCCAATAGATAAATAGCTAAATGATCTGGATCTAGCCAGTAATAATCAAAGCCATCCCCTCCTAACTGGCGGGAAGGAACAAAGCGCGAATTGATAGTTACAGGAGGCGAGGTCAACGGAGAAGGGAGGATGGAACAGACATACTCGGCTGCTTCGGCTAATTCCGCCTCCAGTAGCAGTTTTTGGTGCTGCAAGTCGTGGCTGAGTTGGTGCTGCCTTAAGCCTGCCCGCACTCGCGCCTTCAACTCATACATATCGATGGGCTTGCACAAAAAATCATCTGCCCCGGCATCCAGCCCTTTCACCCGATCCTCAACGGAACCCATTGATGTCAGCAAAATAAAGAAGGTCGTTGAAAGTTCTGGCGTTGCCTTGACCTGACTGCACACGTCCAGCCCGTTCATGCGCGGCATGATCCAATCGCAAATCACCAGTGCGGGTCGTAAGTCTCGCGCTAGGGTCAACCCGGCTTCGCCATCGCTAGCGACGGTTAACTCATAACCCTCGGTTTTTAGCGTTCTTTTCAGCAATAGCTGAATCGCAGGGTCATCATCAATAATCAGAACTTGAAGCATGAGATAGAGGGACTACAGGTCGCTTAAAATAGAAGGCAGTTAAAACTGAAGGATGACACCTGAGGCAAGTGTGAAGATCGCTAAACTTCACCGAAAATATGAACATTCATAAACAAGTATAGTCATCGGTTGCTCGAAGTTCTCCAGACTTTCCACCCGTTACTGACTCGCATTATGATGATCAACATTGCTACTGCTTTTCAAAAATGCTCCTGTAGATATTTTGAGATCCGTCATTACCAAATCTAGCAAGCGCTACGCCCAAAGCCATGAACTCTATTTCAGTCTAAGCACTTCCGACTTCTTCCCTCATACCACGCATTCATGAGGTTAATCAGAAAGTAGTACGCTGCCCATTAACCAAAAAATTCCTCGCGATCGCAATAATTATCTATAGGCTAGACTGCATTCTCTCTGATTTGTGCCGGTGTTTAATCCCAAGCTTTAATCCAAAGCTTCAGTGTCGTTGATTAAAAAGGCTTTGAACAGTTGAAACTCATCAAAAAAATCTCTGTACAAGTTTCCAGCGACCTCAAGGCGTTAGACGGTCTTTTGTCATGGTTTGAAAATCTAAATCAACCAGATATTCCTAAAAAAGTTTGGCTACAGTGCCAATTAGCTCTAGCAGAAGGATTTACGAACGCGGTTCGTCATGCCCACAAAGGCAAAACTTCCGAGGTTCCTATTGATATTGAAGTTAACTTGTTTTCGGAATGTTTAGAAATCCGAATTTGGGATCAAGGGCCGCCTTTTGATTTAGAAGCCCGCCTCCAAAAACCAGAGGAGATCAGTAAAAATGCTACAGGGGGGCGGGGTATCGCCATTTTACAAAAAATTGCAGACTATTTGAGTTATACCCGCACTGACAAGCGGAATTGTTTGTTAGTTGTGAAACATTATTCTAATTTATTAGCGCTCGATTGAATTTCACCCAGAGATAAGGAGAAGTTTAATTTCTAATAAGATTTTAATCTTCAAAACTGGAGGAAGAAAAGAGATTTATAGACCGAGAAGGCTGTAGGATCGAGGGTTAAGAGGCTAGGAGTTGGCTGAAGGACGGACTTCTTAGCGTCTGGAGTCCAACGTCTTCAGGAAAACGGTTTTTGGGTTGATGAGCGCCTACCGGCTGAAATAACCATACAACAGAGCAAGCAAGGGGAAGGGTGCGAGTAGCGATCGCGCTCATACACTTGGCGATCGCACAATCCTAGCACTGCTGACAAACCTACCCTACGGGAAGCCAATGCCATTTTACGTTTTTAGCTTCTCGCGCACTTAATTTACAAGAGGAATCTGAGACTATGACCGCACCGACTCAAGAGGCGATGTTAGCGACGCCTGCTTTTTCCGATGGAATTCAATATTTTGGCGAGAATTTGCCAGGATTTGAGACGGCTGGAAAATCTCCTGCCATAGAAGAAGGTAAGCCAAGCATCGCCTCTCCCACCGATCCGGCTGCTGTCTTCCAAACTTTATTGTATGCAGATGCTTTACGCTATTTGACCCTGCAAGTCACTGGAAGTAAAGCATCCGGACACCCCGGCGGTTTTGCGTCTCAAGCAGAAGCCTATGCGGCTTTGGTTATGCTCGGTTACAAGAATATCATCACCGAAGTCGGGCATCACGCCCCCGGATTTTATAGTGCGATGTTCTTGGATCGGTCGCTAGAGGACATGGGAATCACGACTGTGCAGCAATTGCGCGATCGCTTCCGGGAAAAGCACGGACTCTTAGGACACCTCTCCGGCTACATTCCGGGCATTCTCGCACCCGCTGGCCCCTTGGGACAAGGGCAACATTTCGCAATGGCAGCAGCAAAGCTGCACCGCGACAAGCTTTTCCCCTTCACTCTCGGTGACGGAGGTTTAGGCGAACCCTACATTATGAGTGGGATGGGACACTTCCACACCGCCTATCCCGAAGTCACAAATTTCTTGCCCGTTCTAGTTTGGAACGGCTACAGCCAGGAACACCATAGCATGGTGTCCACCAAATCCAACGAGCAGATGATCGGTTACTGGCGCGGCAATGGGTTTGAAGAAGTTATCCTAATTAATGCTAAAGATTACGACGATCAAAACCAACCAGGAGATTACGTTGATAGCACAGCCTTTTCCTTCGAGAAGCGGCTGGAATTCACCAAAGCGGTGCTACTGGCAGCAGATAAAGCAGCGAAATCTGCACTCGGCGGCAAACTCACCGTACTGATTATTAAACAGCTCAAGGGTGCGGGTGTCCACGCCAAAGGTGCAAAATCCCACAACCTCTATCCTAAAGACACCCTGGACAGTGCCCACATCTCCACCGCTTTGAAAACACGCGCCTTATCATCTGCGGCGTGGGAATTGGTGCGGACGAATTGCGAACGCGCTGGTGGTGGTCCTGCTTCTAAGACCGTTGTGACAGAATTTGAGTTACCGTTGCCAGACTTGGGTGAATTGCCCTTGGAAGAATATCCTGTGGGTGGCGA
Source organism: Coleofasciculus sp. FACHB-1120 (assembly GCF_014698845.1). Taxonomy (NCBI): domain Bacteria; kingdom Bacillati; phylum Cyanobacteriota; class Cyanophyceae; order Coleofasciculales; family Coleofasciculaceae; genus Coleofasciculus; species Coleofasciculus sp. FACHB-1120. The sequence goes on from NZ_JACJTV010000012.1 coordinate 39,125, forward strand.
GGCAAAGGTGTCAACGACAGCAATGGGGCGTTTGGTAGGGAAAGTGGGAGAAAGCGATCGCAATTTCCTCGTTACCAACGCTGACGGCAACGAAGCTTCTGGGATTGCCAATATTAACCAAGCCCTCAAGATTATCCACCCTACAGTGGACGATCTCTACAATCAAACACCCCAAGGACAAGTTTACGAACCCCTCAGTGAAGACGCTTGTGCCGGGTTAGCGGTTGGCTTATCCCTGATGGGTGCTAGAACTCTCTGGTGTTCCTACGAATCCTTTGCCATCAACGGCTTACCGATTTGGCAAACGGTAACGCAAGCGATGGCAGAATTGCGCCGTCCCACTCCCTCTACGATTACCTTATACACTGCTGGAGCCTTGGAACAAGGGCGCAATGGTTGGACGCACCAACGTCCGGAAATCGAAGCGTATTTCGCCGCCATGATGCGGAATGGCAACGTTTTCCCCCTATTCCCCCCTGATGCGAATAGTATCCAAGTCTGCTACGACTGGGCGCTGACAACAAAAAATAAGGGAATTGTGATTACTGCGAGCAAATCGCCCCTACCGATTCGCACGACTTTTGAACAAACTCGCCAAGGGTTGCGCGACGGTGCCATTGTGCTGCATGAAATCCCCGGTGACAAAATGGTGGTGTTTGCCGTGATTGGCGATATGACGCTGATGCCAGTCTTTGAAGCCGCCGCGTTTTTAGAAACCGAAGGCATTGGGGCGCGGATTGTCTCGATTATCAATCCCCGCCGCTTGTATCGTCCTCACGATGTCTCCTGGGATACCTGTTCCGAATCCGATGGCGGCTTTTTGGATGATGCTGGCTTTGCCAAGCTATTTGATGGTGATGCTTTAGTTGGTGTCACAGGTGGCGCTTCTGGGATGCTGGAACCCATCATGCTGCGGAGTAACTGCAAGCGCGATACTTTCTCCTGGAAGCGTGGCGAAACGACAGCGAGTGCAGGTGAATTGATGGCATTTAATGGATTAACTGCCGAAGCGTTAACAAAACGCGCGATTGAGTTAGTGCATTAAGTTTAGTTAGCTCATAAAGTTTTATCGCTCTCTTGTTTCTTCAGGAGAGCGATATCACTCCTTGTTGTATTATTTAAAGATGGTAACAGCTACACCTCAAATTTATGACTAATATTTTGAAGGCAATAAAAACAATTATTGCTCATCCTATTTCAAATTTAATTAGTCATTACGAAGGGAGAAATAGAATTAATCAGATTGGAGATGCGTTAGAGTCTTTCGTTAAGGATGTATTTGCTGACACTGTTAATGAGACAGACCAGGGAAGAAGATTAGCGAAATATTCTGAAGTGTTTTCTTATAGTGGAAATGCTAACAACCCACCGGATTTAATATTGAAAAATGGTGATGCTATAGAAGTTAAAAAGATAGAGTCGTTGGGAGCAGCTATCGCCTTAAACAGCTCTTACCCTAAGTCTAAGTTATTTTCTGATAGTCCGCTGATTACAAGTCATTGCCGTAACTGTGAAAATTGGCATGAAAAAGATATTATTTATGCGATTGGAGTTGCAGAAAATAAAAGAATAAAACTACTTTGGCTTATCTATGGTGACTGCTATGCCGCAGACAGAGAAATTTATGAAAGGATTATAGATACAATGGCAAGAGGAATTAATCAAATACCGGGCGTTAATTTTTCAAAAACAAAAGAACTAGGTAGAATCAATAAAGTAGATCCTCTGAATATAACTTATTTGAGGATTAGAGGAATGTGGGGAATAGAAAATCCACTATCAGTTTTTGACTATGTAAACTTGGATTATCAGAAAAATAACCAGTTTCAAATGATTGCTATAATGAAAGAAAGTAAGTATCTATCATTTCCTGCACCAGACCGGAATGAAATCGAATCCTTGGTTAATAATGAGCTGAAAATTATTGATGTGAATATAAAATCTCCAAATAATCCGGTTCAGCTTATTCCTGCTAAAGTCATAGCTTATAAACTATTGTAATATAATAATTGACAGCAAAAATCAATGGATGTTTTATCTTTATTTTCTGGTTGTGGTGGTTTAGACTTAGGTTTTCGTCAAGCCGGATTTAATGTCGTCTGGTCAAATGAATATGATAAGACAATTTGGGAAACTTACGAATTAAACCATCCAGAAACAAAGCTAGATAGAAGAGATATTAGAACAATCAGTTCTCATGAAATTCCTGATGCCATAGGTATCATTGGTGGACCTCCCTGTCAAAGTTGGAGTGAAGCTGGTGCTGGGCGAGGAATAAATGATACTAGAGGTCAGTTATTTTATGATTATATTAGGATTATTAAGGAAAAAAAGCCACTTTTTTTTCTAGCTGAAAATGTCAGCGGAATTTTAGCAGAAAAGCATACTCAAGCCTTTACAAACATTTTGTACCAATTTAAGGATGCTGGTTATGATGTGACTTACAAACTGCTGAATGCTAGTAATTTTAGAGTACCTCAAGATAGAAAACGGGTAATTATTATAGGATATCGAGAAGACCTGGGAGGAACTTTTGAGTTCCCGAAGGGTAGCGCTGAAGTTTTAAATTTAAGAGACGCTATCTATGATCTGAATCAAATACAACCTATCCCAATAGTAAGCGAGGTATATAAACGTCACTCATTTGTACCTAATCATGAATATATGGAAGGGGGCTTTTCCAGCATTTATATGTCAAGAAATAGAGTAAGAAGCTGGGATGAGCCATCTTTTACGATTCAGGCTGGTGGTAGACACGCTCCTATACATCCTCAGGCAAAAAAAATGGTTTGGGTTGGAAAAGATAAATGGATATTTGACCCTAATTCATTAAATTCATATCGGAGATTATCTGTTAGAGAATGTGCAAGAATACAAACTTTTCCAGACAATTTTATTTTTAAATACAAGCATATTTCAGACGGTTATAAAATGGTCGGAAATGCCGTTCCTGTTAGCTTGGCAAAAATGCTTGCAAACAAAATTCTTGTAGATATAAAACAGTATCTAGATTTAGGTGTTTGTACGAGTTTGCGTAGTCACAGCTATGCGACAGAACTGACATTATTTGAACCCAGCTTTTTGACACCAACAAAAGTAAGCTACGCCGATTAATGGCATCTGGCTCGTCAAGCAGAGTAAATTTAAGGAAAATTTGAAGGGAATAGATTTTTAAGAGAATTTTTTGCTGTTTTTCAATTGGCGATTCCTATTGTCATTCTCTCTGTCTAATACATGAATGGAAGGGGTTGGAAAAGAGCGATCGCATCCTTGTATCCAAACTAATTATTGCAACAAATTATTGCAGGCAATCGCCTATACTAATAAATTGAAACTTTCTGTCACGAATTTGAAGCGTTGGAGATTGGAGTCAGCGTGCAGAAAGAGATGAGAAAATTATAGGGGCAGCGTTCGGATTTAAGATGACAACCAAACCAAAAATTATTGTCCTCGATGATGATCCTACTGGTTCTCAGACCGTTCACGGCTGCCTGCTGCTGACGCGCTGGGATGTAAATACCTTGCGGTTAGGGTTGGCGGATGAGTCGCCGATTTTCTTTGTGCTGACGAATACGAGGGCGCTGACTCCAGAGGAAGCGGCAAAGGTTACTAGAGAAGCTTGCCGTAACTTGAAGGAAGCCATTACCCAATCAAACATTCATGATTTTCTAATTGTTAGTCGTTCTGACTCCACCCTGCGCGGACATTACCCAGTCGAAACGGATGTTATTGCAGAAGAATTGGGTTCCTTTGATGCCCATTTTCTAGTTCCTGCCTTCTTCGAGGGGGGACGAGTGACCCGCGACAGCGTACATTATTTGATAATTGACGGCGTTCCTACACCCGTTCATGAAACTGAGTTTGCCCGCGATTCAGTCTTTGGCTACCACCATAGTTATTTGCCTGATTATGTGGAAGAGAAGACAAAAGGTAGAATTCCAGCTAACAAGGTAGAACGCTTTTTACTAACAGATATTCGCGCTGGGAGTTTGGAACGACTGATGAACCTCAGTGGCAATCGGTGCGGCGTCGTAGATGGAGAAAATCAGGCAGATTTAAACCGCTTTGCAGAGGATATTCTAGCAGCAGCCAGTCAGGGAAAACGCTTCCTATTTCGCAGTGCTGCCAGTATCTTAACCGCCTTAGCTGCTTTGCCTCCACAACCCGTAGCGGCAGAAGATATGGCGCAATATGTGCGGGAAGGCAAACTGGGTGCAGTGATTGTCGGTTCTCATGTCAAAAAGACGACACAACAGCTAGAACAACTGCTAAAAGAACCGGGGACAGTTGGCATTGAAGTAGAGATTGAACGTTTACTTGATGATTCTGTTACTGCGTTAGGAAGTCTCCTCAATGAAACACTGGAAAAGGTTCATGCAGCGTACAATTCCGGGAAAACGCCTGTAGTTTACACTAGCCGCAAAGAACTTACTTTTAAGGATGTGCAAACGCGGTTACTGTTTGGGGAAGATGTTTCTGCTTTGTTGATGGATATCGTACAGGGTTTACCTGCAAATATTGGTTTTCTCATCAGCAAAGGCGGCATTACTTCTAATGATGTGCTGAGTACAGGGTTGGCGTTAACCTCAGCGTGGTTACTCGGTCAGATTTTGCCCGGATGTTCGATGGTACGGACTCCAGAGAATCATCCCCAATTTCCAAATTTGCCCGTGGTGCTGTTTCCTGGCAATGTGGGGGATGCGGATGGGTTAGCAACGGTTTATCGGCGTCTGAGTCAGCATCGTTAGCCAACGGAAGGTTCAAGGTTGAGGGATAAGAAGTTCTCCGGTTGCCCTCTTGTCTCCTTGCCCTGATGCCGCTTGCCTATATCATGGATAATTAGTCAATCCGCCCAGGTCAGGCTTTTCGTCCATGACTTCTGATTCGTCCGTTCCGATAGCTGTTTCAGTTGTTCCCGAAAATACAGGGGAAGTAAATTGCCACGAACAAGTTCGCATCAAAAGCGACCAAAGGTGGCTGACATTAATTTTGCCCCCAGAAGCGGAGACACCCGCCACGGCTAGCTGGTCTGACCTTTGGCAACAGCTGAAGCAGCGCCTCAATGCCGGTGAACGCTTCTGGCAGCCGAATACAGAGGTGCATTTGGTGGCAAAAGATCGCTTATTAGATGGACGCCAACTACAAGCGATCGCAGATGCCCTTGCCGAAGATCGGCTACAACTCAAGCGTGTCTACACCAGTCGCCGTCAAACCGCTGTTGCTGCGGCGGCTGCCGGTTACTCGGTGGAACAAGCACCCCCAGTTTCGCCCCTCAATCAACCGCCTTCGCCGCCAACGACTGTATTAGCTGAACCCCTCTATGTGCAAACGACCGTGCGTTCGGGGGTGGAAATTCGTCATCCCGGTACTGTCATTATCCTGGGAGAAGTAAATCCGGGCGGCAGTATCATCGCATCGGGCGACATTATAGTGTGGGGGCGTCTGCGCGGGATTGCTCATGCTGGTGCTGAGGGCAATCAAGAGTGTTTAATTATGGCGCTACAGATGGAACCCACCCAACTGCGAATCGCTGATTATCTGGCGAGGGCACCGGAAAATCCACCGGCTCAATTTTATCCGGAGGTTGCCTACGTAACGCCGGAAGGAATTCGGATCGCAAGAACAACTGAGTTTTCTAAAACTCAGTCTTTATCGATGGGGGTTGGACGTTAAAAAGGCAATCTAGGGGGAGTGATAAGTTCTGTAGGGGTTGTAGGGGCGATGTCTACTCTCTGTCTGCCCTAAGTTTTGCCTTAGCTTTCATTGAAGGACTTATTATTTTTGAGTAGTAAGTATATACTGAACTCAAAACTAAAAAACTCAAAAATAATTGATTGACCTAATTGAAAACGGGAAAATCCAAACTCTCTCAAGGGCGAATTTACTAGGTATAGCTGTGGGAGAATAGACAATTCGATTAAACTCGCCCCTATACTTTCACGCACTAAAACGAAGCTAAGAACTTTTCAACATGAGTCGCATTATTGTGATTTCCTCCGGCAAAGGAGGGGTGGGGAAAACCACCGTAACGGCAAATTTAGGCATGGCTTTAGCTAGGGCGGGGCGTCAAGTTGCTCTAGTTGATGCGGATTTTGGCTTGAGAAATTTGGATTTGCTGCTGGGGCTAGAAAATCGGATTGTCTATACAGCGGTTGAAGTCCTGGCAGGCGAATGTCGGTTAGATCAAGCATTGGTGAAAGATAAGCGGCAGCCGGGACTGGTGTTATTACCCGCTGCCCAAACCCGAACCAAGGAGTCAATCAGCCCCGATCAGATGAAACAGCTGGTTAATGAATTAGCTGCCAAGTACGAATATGTCTTGATTGACAGTCCAGCGGGGATTGAGATGGGCTTCAAGAATGCGATCGCTGCCGCCCAGGAAGCCTTGATTGTGACAACGCCAGAAATTGCCTCTGTGCGCGATGCTGACCGGGTTGTCGGCTTACTGGAAGCACAAAACATTAAGCGTGCCCACCTGATCGTCAACCGCATTCGACCGGCAATGGTGCAAGCCAATGACATGATGTCGGTAGAAGATGTGCAGGAACTTCTCGCCATTCCCTTAATTGGTGTGATTCCTGATGATGAGCGGGTTATTGTCTCCACCAATCGGGGCGAACCTCTGGTACTGGCTGAAAATCCTACCCTACCGGGAACGGCATTTTTCAACATTGCTCGCCGTCTAGAAGGGGAGCCGATTGAGTTTCTGAATTTGGATGCTGGTAATGACGGCTTCTTTTCTCGCATCCGAAAATTATTGTGGTCTAAGATTATCTAACCTTCACATCTGCCCGATCCATGATTAGCGAACTTTTAGAACGACTTTTTCCTCGCATTAATGTTGACAACAGCCGCGCGGAAGTCAAGCGCCGCTTGCAATTGGTCATTGCCCACGATCGAGCTGATTTAACACCAGAGATGGTGGAGTCAATGCGGAAGGAAATCCTGGAAGTCGTCTCTCGCTATGTCGAAATCGAGGCAGAGGGGTTGGAGTTTTCTCTCGAAAGTAGCCAACGGGCAACGGCATTAATCGCCAATTTGCCTATCCGGCGAGTCAAAACAGAGGCGGAGCCAGAGGATAAAGAGTAGCGATCGCATTCAGGAGCGTACTGATGAGCGATCGCTACTCTATGCGTTCCTGACATCTGCTGGAGGGCGGCACCCATCCTATCAAAGCCGTCACAAAATTTTTAATCCTATTTTTATTTCTTAAAATTAAAATAAATGGGATTCTAAATCTCAAGCTTTTATGCTTTCCTATCTCCTCAGAGCGAACTTAGTTTTCATGCAAATTTAGGGCGAATGAGTCTAATTTGCCATGAAACTTACTCCTCTGGCTAAAGTTAAACATAAACGGATTGGCTGTTTTTACTGCTGTGGGTGGATAGGCAATTTATCGGTTGTCATTAACAATAAAAAGAGAATCACTCCAGTATTTAAAACTCTTTTCCCACAAAAAAAAGAGCTTTTCAGGAGTCGATTGATTAGGGGCATCGAGAAAACCCGTTGCAGCATTAAAATATCTACTCTTGAGGATGAGCCGGTGTAATGACTACCTCTTTGTGGAAACATCTATCAGCCGGTATCGTGACCACCCTGATTGCCTTGGGAACAGCCGCACCCTCTAGGGCAACCACTCTCTCCGGTTATGCAACTACCGGAAACATGATGAGTGGGATGCAGATTACAGTTGGTTTTCTAGATGGAACCTCCCAAACAGCAATTTGGGGTGCCACAGATTCTATTTCGGGCGGCGCATTTGGGAGTGGCTGGTCGCTCACCCAAGCGGGTAATACATACGATTACGCTCCAGCCTATGGTGCATACGGCTGGAGATTGACTCACTCCGGTGTCAGCCCTATTGGTTCGCTACTCATCAATGCGATTCCTGGAAATGCCGTTTTTGATACTTATCCTAATCTAAATGGTTCCCAGAATACGCCTGGGTCAGCAGAGGGTTGGGAATTCCAGGTAATATCAGGGCAATCTCCCACTGCGTATGCCTACTCAGTCCCGATTGACATTTCAAACGGCGACTTATTTGGGGCGCTTTCGATGTCCTGGAACGGCGGCTTTAACGGGACGATGCGATTTATCGCCGATACGGATAGCGGTACCACCGCCGATCCAGTGAAGCCCTTAGAACCACCACCACCGCCGCCGCCACCGCCGCCGCCACCGCCACCACCACCGCCACCGCCGCCGCCACCGCCGCCACCGCCGCCACCACCCCCAAACATCGCGCCGGTTCTGAGTTTTGACAATTACACGATTTATGAGGGTCAATCGGTATCGCCGATACTGTATGCCACCGATCCCGATCCCGACGCGATCGCCTTCTTTCTGAATGGCAATTTTGTTGGTAGCGATCCTAATACTTCAGGAGTCCGTGCATTGTCCGTACCCCTAGGGACTTATGCGGATGAGGGAAGTTTTGCCTTGACAGCGCAAGCACAGGATAGTCGAGGTGAGAATAGTCCGCCCGTTACTCAAACGCTGACGGTTCTCAATGTTGCCCCCACTATCACTAACCTGACCCCAAATTTAACTATTAAAGAAGGCGATCTCTTTAATTTTGGTGGCACCGCGACCGATCCAGGGATCTATGATGTTCTAACCTACAATTGGGACTTGGATAACAACGGCCTGTTTGATAACTTCACTGGCCCCAACGGGCAGTCTTCCTTTGCCGATGAAGGTTTCAATCCCATCGGGCTGCAAGTCTCAGATGGCGATGGTGGGTATGCTTACGGTGGTTTTAACGTGACGGTTGAGAACGTTGCCCCCACCATTACTAGCATCACCTCAGCACTCACGGTTTTAGAAAACCAGAAATTTGATTTTGCGGCTACCGCAACCGATCCGGGCATCCTGGATCTGCTCAGCTTTGATTGGGACATCAATAATGATGGCATTTTTGATGACTTCACCGGCACAGCAGGGCAATGGGCTTTTAGCGATCGCGGGACTTATACCGTTGGCTTAAGAGTCTCTGATGGCGATGGTGGGTTTGCTTTCAGTTCTTTTGATGTGACTGTTAAACACGTCCCCGAACCTTCGAGCGCGATCGCTCTATTGGCGTTTGGTGCTGTTGGTGCGGGTGCTATCCGCAAGCGCAAACAGTCCTGAAAAATTAGCTTGCTTCTTAGGCAGGTTGGCATAGCCCAACCTGTCAATTTCACCTATCTAGATAAAAAATAAAAGTTTTGTCAAAAAGCGATCGCTTTTGCATAGCTCCAATCCAATTGGGAGCGAGACAACTTAACACGCTTAAACGCCTTGAGCGTAAGGGAAGGAGAAGCCGGACGCCCTTAGATTGGGCTGGAATCTTCCGAAAAAGCGATCGCTTCTATCCAATTTATAAACCGGAAATGCCACCTAAGTTTATGTAGAACTAAAAACGGTGAAAATTACAGTTATAAATCGTACAGTAGCTTTGGAAATGGCTAGCTAGTAATGATGTGAGGAAGTCATCAATTTGGTTCAGCCCTTGTATGGGTTAAATCTTTGAAACTACCTATTTATCAGGATTTCAAAACCAAAAATCCCAAATTTAAACAGCCAACTGGGATCACGGGGAATCCACCGCTCTAGGAAGTGCCAGGAGAACCAGATTCTGCATCCAGGGAATGGGTGATTAGTGCTAATAATCACTCTGAAATGCTGATACAAAAAGGGGAATAGAAAGCCAGAGACAAACATCCTTAACTAATGGCGAGAAAAAATTGGAAATTTCCGGATCTTCCTTAGAAAGGATAGCAATTGGTGTCAGAGAGGAGAGATGTATTGGGCAATACTATTTCCTACTTCACGTTACATCCAACACGCGATCGCATTATCACAGCAGCTTTGCAGCTAGCGTATACCGCGATGATTTTGTTGCTCTCCCAAGCCTCTTTTTTAAGGGAAAAAATCGATTCTAAGCCTCTTTGTTAAGGGAGTTGGGGATGTCCAATCACCTCTTTGCAAACCGTTTTGACGGATTGGGGAGTGTCTGCACGGCGTGAGCCGACAAAGCCCCAACTACCCTCCCAGCATAACTAACACCAGATGCGATCGCCTCTAGACAGGGAGCTGACAGAGCGATCGCCCTTAACGGCTGTTAAAGTAGCATTCCAAAGATTAATCCTTTATTGAAAGTTTATGAACTCTCTGTATAATTTTTTACAACCTAGCATTAACTTAGCAATAGAAATTCTGTCTAAAGGCTGATTTAGGATTTCAAGTTTTCTTGACTTTAGCTATTTAAATATATTGTTTCGATAAAGATTACGGGAAGGGGCTGGTAATTGATTCAATAAATGTGCCACACTTTCCACAGAAATGACTACAAAAAAAGTTTTATTTTTTAAAGTACACAAAGTCAAGAGGAGATTTGTAGATTTGTTTGAAACAACAAAGGCACTCATACGTCAGAGACTATACAGTTATTAACATTTAACTGGATAGGCACGGAATTGTAGAAAGTTCTATCTATCTGGAGCAGCTTTTACCAACAACTGACACGAAACCTTGAAAATTCATCTGTAGAGATTGATTCTATCTGCGATTACCTGAAATCCTGATTCGTCATCTTTACAGTGCTTTGGCTTGCGAACGCCACAAACTTTTCACAGTTCCCTCCAGCGGAGCGGGCAACCCATATAGTCAAGATTCACTTTTTTAGAAAAAAGTTTTATGAGTGCCTTAAGTCTTATGAAAAAACTATCTATGACAGCCGCTGGAGTAGCCTGTATCTCAGCAGGAGGGATGTGCGCCAATGTCCCCCCCCTCAAAGCGGCAATTCTGGCAGTAGATAATTCAGGGTCATGGGCAACTGGATCAGATACCCTATCTAAGCTAGGTTTCAACATGGTTCAGGTAACAAATAGTTCCGAACCAGAGTTTTCGATTATTTCTACTCTCTCATCGCCTTTGGGTAATTTGACCTTCAGCCCTGAGGTTCAAAAAATGGAAATTAATTCCGGCTGGACAACGTGGAGTCATGGCTACATGGGCGAGGTATATTTTAGCGGCTGGAATGTCTTAACCACGACGATTACACTGCCAACTGGGATTAGTGCATTTGATTTATATGTAGAGCCAAACCTCTTTGGCTTATTCGATATCGCAGTAACGGGTATCAATGGTACCTCGACAACCCTGTTGCAGAAAGTTAATGGTATTTCAGGTGCTAAGTATTTTGGGTTTTATGCCACTGAGGGGGATTTGCTTTCCAGCATCAAAATCACCGATCTCTCAAACGGTGCTTCTCTTGGCTTTGGCATGGCTGAGTTTCGCCTCGCATCCCGTACAGTTGTTGCTGTTGCTGTTCCTGAATCCTCTTTTGGGTTGGGTGTATTAGCGCTTGGTGCGTTAGGTTCTATTTCGCGGCTGTTGGGGAAACGGCAACACAAATAGGAAGATAGTCCCAAGTGAATGCAAAATCAATATTGAGAACTGCTGTATCTTCCATCCCAGAAGCACAGCAGTTTTTTTTGATAAGGGATGTTGAATTCGCGTGTCCCTACCAGAGCGATCGCATCTTGCCTAATGGGACTTAGCCAAAAACTAAGGCAAAAATCGCTTCAAACCTAGACAGAGAAGTATTTTCAGCTCGAATATGCATAAATCTAGTATCCACAAGGGTTTCAGGCGTTTTTAGGTCATCAATCTCTTTTCCTTACCCAGAGAGCTTTTCAGCCCCTTTAGAGCCTTTAAATTTGTTTAAGTCCCGCAAAGAATGCTCTCTAAGCGATCGCCCAACGATGAAGCCAAGCTCTGGCAGGCAGATTGTGGACAATTAGCACCCTTCTCCTACGTAATAACCCTTCCGTGTTTTCACGAGATTAGTAATTTAAAGGCTTTATAAAATCTTCATTAAAGTTTTAGTTGGAAATCAGTTTGAAAGCTTTACTGGATAATCCATTTGGTAAATATTTTTCTTTCCGCTTGATTCTACCATTGTAAGTTTTCTGTAAAGCTGCGAATAGATATTGAACGGTCATTGCTATATTTGACAACAGTTTCGCTTCTTACAGACTGATAAACCAAAGTAATAGGACATCCTAAGTAGTTTCTCTAGGTCATCTCTTTTCCAATTTCATGGAAATTTACTTGTTGACATTTGGAGCAAACAAATGCATATCTTTTTTCTAAAAAATTATCAGAATCAAGAACTAGCCTTTCCGTAATACCCAGGCTTTGACCCGTAGTAAAAATAAGCCCAACGAGCAAAGTTTTTAAGTATTTACCGCTACTGGAAATCGAAAAACTGCGATCGCACTGTCTGAGTATTCATAGACCCAGCAGAGATTTTGCATGTTCGCACTGGCTGGGTATTCAGACCGCAACATTCACCTTTTTGGAGTCAAAAGTTTAATGGCTATTTCTACCCTGGTTAAGAAATTTATTCCTCATGCCGTCATAGTAGCAACCGCAGCCCTCGCAACAATTGCCGCTGTTGCTCCAGCCCAAGCTTTAACCTTCTACTCGGATCGTGCAGCCTTCAATGCTGGATCAAAAAATCTCCAGAATATTGACTTTGAAGATTTACACACAGCCGAGAACGACCCCGACAGCAGTGGATATACATACTACGGAGGCAGCACCACCACGCTTACGGAGAAAGGTGTCCAATTTAAAGGTGGTGATTCCAAGGCGGTGGTTGGGGGTTTTCCTTACGGCTACGACTATAGCGACTCAGTCCCCATTTTAGGTTCAGGTGATGCGCTATATACCTACGGCTTTAGCTACTCGGAGTCAAGCTCATACGGTGGCGAATCCTCTTCCGATTCCGTTAGCAAGCACCTCACTATTCTTCTCCCATCGAATACGACATCGATCGCATTCGATTTCAAGAGCTTGCTCGACCTAAGTACTGACGACTTTAAGATCAGTATCGATGACCAGATATTTGATTTCAATCCCTCAATTAATTTTGTTGGATTCACATCTGATACGGCAATCAGCTCAATCAAGTTGCTGGGAGTTCCCCGCCACTTCTCCTGGAACCAGGACGGTCTTAGAGACACCAACAACGATGGCGTCATCGACAGCAACGACACCGACTCCTTCTCCCAAACTGGCTTCGAGTCCCGTGCAACTCTCGATAACTTCACTTTCGGGCAAGTGGCTAAGTCAGTGCCCGAACCCGCTTCAGTGCTTGGTTTGCTAGCGGTAGGTGCTTTTGGGGCAACTTCACAGATCAAGCGTAAACAGCAAGGCAAAGCTTAAGCTAATAGCCGATGCGCCTCGCGCCAGCTTAACTGCGTGACTGCTATGTCTTTTTTTAAAAGGCATGGTAGTTTTTTTGCGGAATGATTCAGGAGAGGTTTTCCCTAAATGAGATCGCATCCATCTCTGCATGAAGGATAGCGATCGCAGCGTGTATTGCCTTCCACTGTATTAAGGGGAAGTCTCTGGCAGTCGTACAGCCTCCGAAGGATGTTCCTGAACTCAGCTTAATGCTTGGCTTGTTGAGCGTTGAAGGCACAGCGATTTTTTTATGGCTACTAACTTGCTCTTGGTGCCGTCATCTCCTTACTGATTTAACGATTAGGGCAATATCCGCCACTGGCAGAAACCCAAAGATAATACGGCACTCTCACTGGATTGAGGACACAAAAGAGCGATCGCTCTGATATTCACTTGCCTCACCCAAAGGTGCGATAGCGAAGCGCTGACTTGTCAGTTCGCGTCTTGCCTAAGAATGCCCTATAAGCGATCGCCCGACGATGAAGGGAATGTATTTCGGGCAAATTCCTGGCAATAGAAATCTTACTTACTTAATTTCACTTAAAAGCAAAGCTAAATTTTCATATTAATGTTCTCTAGTATTTAAGCTTTCAATTTGCCTCAAAGCTTTATTGAGTAACGCACGCGACAAATAATTCCTTATAGCTATATGGCTATTAGCTTGCCATACGTATTTTTTTGAATAAAACTACCAAGAAAAATTATTTTTTTGCCCGTAATACGTAAGTGAGTTTCATGTCTGGACACCTCAAAAAACATAAAAACTTAATTATTGTAATTTTATACAACGTGTTTTTACTGAAATACCCGAAAATCTACGCTGTTGAATTTTAATAAAATCAAACATTATTCTGAAAAGTGAAGAGTTGTTTAATAAAAGAATTTTACTTTACTGGAATTTTGTATGCGTTTGCTTGGAAAAACAAGCTTTTCTATGGACAAAAAGCTTACTCTATAAGCAATTTGGCGTAAAAATGCTAGTTAATTAATCCGCGATTGCACTACTTACGTACATATTGTTTTGATGAATTTTAGATAAATGGTCTAGTAATTCCTTTTTAAGGATGCCAAAGTAGGTACAGAAAAGAAATCACAGGAACCAAAGGTTAATTAACTACTATAAGTTCCTAATTATTCGCAGCTTAGATTTATAGAAAAGCTGCCATCTTCACCCCAGAGTATTTTCACTGCCAACATCTAACTTGTGTGAGACAAACTATGAATCTTCTTGCTAAAATCGCTGCCTCAACTGCCGTTAGTGTCACTGCTGCTCTCGCTCTACTTGGGAATTCAGCAATGGCGTTCACAGTGACTCAAAACAGCAATACGAATAGTTTGCTGAATGCCTTGTTGGGCGATACAACGGGACTAAGTAACTTTTCGATCAATGCCACAGGCAATGCTGCTGCTTTTGGTCTTTTTAGTGACGACCCCTTCGGTTTGAGTAATGGCATTGTCTTGAGTACGGGTAAAGTCACCGATGTAGTCGGTCCCAATAATTCTTCAAGTAAGAGTACAAGTTTCGGAACGTCCGGTGATACGGCTGGTTCCTATGACTTGGCTAAGCTCGACATTAGTTTTGACGCTGGCGCTACCGTAGATAAGCTGTTCTTCCAATATGTCTTCGGCTCGGAAGAGTTTGTAGAGTACGGTGGTTCCTCTTTCAACGACTCTTTTGAACTTCTGCTCAATGGTGTCAACCTAGCTAAGTTGAACGACGGCAAAACCGTCACAATCAACAACCTCGTTCCCAATCCTAATGGTCCTTATCACGCCGACTACATTAACAATCCCCAAGGGAGTGCGACTACTCAGTTAGATGGTTACACCAAAAACTTGACTTTTGAGGGTTTAGTGAACAAAAACGCCAAGAACACTCTCAGCATCAAGATTAAAGATGTAGGTGATTCTTCATGGGATTCCGCTGTGTTCATTAAAGGGAAATCTGTGGGAGTTGTAGCGCCTCCGAAAGATGTTCCAGAACCCAGCTTAATGCTCGGCTTGCTGAGTGTTGGTGGGATGACCTTGATCGGTCGTCGCCACAAGCAAAAAGCATTGAAGGCTTAATTCGGCTGGGATGGCAAAGATAGTTTAGCTGGTTGAGTGCCTATCCCAGGCATAAGAGTAAGACCTTTAGCGCAAAACCCAATTTTGACTGCTAGCTAGCTGTGTCTTTTAGGAGGCACAGCTTTTTTTATGGCTACTCACTGGCTCTTGGTGCCGTCATCTCGCTACTGATTCAACAATTAGGGCGATCGCTGCCGCTGGTAGGAACCCAAAGATGATATGACACTTGAAGTGAGAGTGTCTATTATCAAGCGATCGCTCTGAATTCACTTGCGTCACCCAAAGGTGCGATAGCAAAGCGCTGACTTGTCAGTTCGCGTCTTGCCTCATTCACCTGCGCGATAGCGTTAGCGAAGCGAGGCGTTAGCCTAGCGCTGACTTGTCAGTTCGCGTCTTGCCTCAGAATGCCCTACAAGAGATCGCCCGAAGATGAAGCAAAGTCTTGTAAGCAGATTTTAGACAATTAGTACCCCGGCTCTAAGTAATAATGCTTAAGTATTTTCACGCAATTATTCATTTAAACCTTTATAAAATCTTCATTGAGTTTCTAGTGAAAAATTAGCTTTAAAGCCTGATTAACTAAGCCATTCGGCAAATATTTTTTCTTCTGCTTGATTTTATCATTGTAAGTTTTCTGTAAAGCTGTGAATAGATATTGATAACTCGCTGCTATATGTAAAGCAGGTTTCACCCCTTGATGACTGAAAAATGAAAGCAAGATTAAAGCCTCAGTAATTTCTACAGAGTCTTTTTTCTCATTTTTAAGGGAATTTACTTTTGACATCCAAAAGCAAATAAAAATTTTTCTTAGTACTGAGAAAAATCCCAGGCTTAAGGGCTAGCCTTTACGAAAAATTCATACTTTTAGCTGTAGCAAAGGTAAGCCTTAGGACAGATGAAATAGTTATAGAGTCAGCAATTCGTCTGTCTTACACTATTAATCGTCTAAAATTCTACGAGCTAAGGATATATTTTTTTAATGAAGTTTAGGAAATCCTACTGACAAGGCTCTCTGCAGAATGCCACAGTAGATACAGAAATAAATTGGAACTGGAACTCAAGGTCAATTGGATACTGAAGTTCCTAAGTACTTACAGCTTCTGTAAATCGAAAAGCTGCGATCGCACACCAGGGTATTTTCACTGTCAACTTCTAACTTGTGTGAGACGGACTATGAATCTTTTTGCTAAAATCTCTGCTTCAGCCGCCATTGGTGTTACTGCTGCCCTGACCATGTTTGGGAATTCAGCAATGGCATTCACAGTAACTCAAAATAACAATACAAATGCTTTGCTGAATTCCCTGTTGGGTGATACGACGGGACTGAGTAACTTTTCAATCACCACCACAGGTGATGCTGCGGCTTTTGGTCTTTTCAGTGACGACCCCTTCGGTTTAAAAGACGGCATTGTCTTGAGTACGGGTAAAGTCACCGATGTAGTTGGTCCCAATAATTCTCCAAGTCAGAGTACAGGTTTCGGACCCGGTGGCTCCGATGGTGACTTGGCTCAACTGGATATCAGCTTTGACGCTGGCGCGACCGTAGATAAGCTGTTCTTCCAATATGTCTTCGGCTCGGAAGAGTTCCTAGAGTTCGGTGGTTCCTCTTTCAACGACTCTTTTGAGCTATTGCTCAATGGCGTCAATCTAGCTAAGTTAAACGACGGCAAAACCGTCACGATCAACAACCTCGTTCCCGTTCAGGACGATCTATCTTCTGCGAACCCCGACTACATTAACAATCCCGCAGGGAGTCCTGGTACTCAGTTAGATGGTTACACCAAAACCTTGACCTTTGAAGGTTTACTCAACAAAAACGCCAAGAACACTCTGAGCATCAAGATTCAGGATGTAGGAGATGGTTCATACGATTCCGCTGTGTTCATTAAAGGGAATTCTGTGGGAGTCGTAGCGCCTCCGAAGGATGTTCCTGAACCCAGCTTAATGCTCGGCTTGCTGAGTGTTGGTGGTATGACCTTGATCAGCCGTCGCAACAAGCAAAAAGCACTAAAAGCGTAATTTGGCTGGAATTGCAAAGATTGATGCTTGAGTGCCTATCTTAGGCGCAATAGTATGAGTTTTAACTCATACGCATAATTTTTGACAGAGCTGTGTCTTTACAGAAGGCACAGCTTTTTTATGGCTACTAACTTGCTCTTGCTACTGTTATCTCGTTACTGATTCAACGATTAAGGTAATTTCCGCCGCTAGCTGGAACCCAAAAGTAATACGGCACTCTCTCAAGTGAGGAAACATAGGAGCGATCGCTCTGAATTCACTTGCCTCATTCAAAGGTGCGATAGCGAAGCGCTGACTTGTCAGTTCGCGTCTTGCCTCAGAATGCCCTACGAGCGATCGCCCAAGAATGGAGCTAAGGTCTTGCAGGCAGATTGCGGGTAATAGAAACTTACTTTCTACGTAGTATTACTTAAGCAATTCCCTGTTACAACCAATTCAAAGCTTCATAGAATCTTCATTTAGTTTTTAGCTGAAAATTAGTATTAAAGCTTGATTGGATAAGACACTTGGCAATTTTTTTCCCTTACCACTGATTTTCTGATTGTATATTTTCTGTAAAGCTGCGGATAAATCTTGATGAGTCACCGCTATACGGAAAGCTGCTTTCAAGCCTTGATACCTAAAAATTGGCAGCAAGGTTAAAACCTAAGTAATTTCTACAATTCATCTTATTTCCAATTTTATGGAAATTCACTTGTTGAGATTTCTGAGCGAATACATACTTGTATTGGTCTGAAGAATGATCAGAATTAACGACAAGCTTTTCCGAAATACTCACATTCTTCCTTGTATTCAAAGTAAGCCTAAGGAACGAACTTTCTAAGTATTTACAGCTTCTGTTAATAGAAAAGCTGCGAACACCTGGGTATTTTTACTATCAACATCTAATCTTGTGTGAGACGGACTATGAATCTTTTTGCTAAAATCTCTGCTTCAGCTGCCATTGGTGTTACTGCTGCCCTGACCATGTTTGGGAATTCAGCAATGGCTTTCACGGTGACTCCAAACAACAATACGAATGCTTTGCTGAATGCCCTGTTGGGCGATACGACTGGACTGAGTAACTTTTCTGTCAATGCCACAGGCAATGCTGATGCTTTTGGTCTTTTCAATGACGACCCCTTCGGTTTAAAAGACGGCATCGTCTTGAGTACTGGGAATGTCACCGATGTAGTCGGTCCTAATGATTCTGAAGGTACTTCAGGTGCCGGAACCTTGGCTCAGCTCGATATTAGCTTTGATGCTGGCGCTTCAGTAGAGAAGCTGTTCTTCCAATATGTCTTCGGCTCGGAAGAGTTCGTAGAGTGGGGTGGTTCCCAGTTCAACGACTCGTTTGAACTGTTGCTCAATGGCGTCAACCTAGCGAAGTTGACCGATGGCAAAACCGTCACGATTAACAACCTTGTTCCCAATGCGGCTGGTCCTTATCACGCCGACTACATTAACAATCCCCTAGGGAGTCTTGGTACTGAGTTAGATGGTTACACCAAAACCTTGACCTTTGAGGGTTTAGTGAACAAAAACGCCAAGAACACTCTCAGCATCAAGATTAAGGATATAGGTGATTCTTCATTCGATTCTGCTGTGTTCATCAAAGGGAATTCTGTGGGAGTCGTAGAGCCTCCGAAGGATGTCCCAGAACCCAGCTTAATGCTCGGCTTGCTGAGTGTTGGTGGGATGACCTTGATCGGTCGTCGCCACAAACAAAAAGCATTGAAGGCTTAATTCGGCTGGGATGGCAAAGATAATTTCGGTGGTTTGCCTATCTTAGGCGCAAGAGTCCGACCTTTACCTCAGAACGCATAATTTTTGAAAAGGCTGTGTCTTTACAGAAGGCACAGCCTTTTTTATGGCTACTAACTTGCTCTTGCTACTGTTATCTCGTTACTGATTCAACGCTCAGGGCAATATCGGCCACTGGCAGAAACCCAAAGATGTTACGGCACTCTCTCAATTCAGGACATAAGAGAGCGAACTGACAAGTCAGCGCTAGGCTAACACCTCGCTTCGCTAACGCGATCGCATCTTATTAGAGGGATCAACTCAAGCTGCCAGACAGATTCGGCATCCTTTCAGTGGTACTCTGGAGAATGGCATTGCTAAATGTTAAGACCGTTTTCCTGTATCTATATAGATAGATTCACCACATAGGCACAAGCATGGTAGCCACCACAGACAAGACAAACGTAGGGCGTATTACTCAAATCATCGGTCCCGTTATCGATGCGGAGTTTCCCAGCGGCAAGATGCCGCAGATTTATAATGCCTTAAAAGTTGAAGGCAAAAACGAAGCCGGACAAGACGTGTCCGTAACCTGCGAAGTGCAGCAACTCTTGGGCGACAACCAAGTGCGTGCTGTTGCCATGAGTACCACCGATGGCTTGGTGCGTGGCATGGAAGTAGTAGACACTGGCGCTGCCATCACCGTACCCGTTGGCCCTGCCACTCTGGGTCGAATTTTCAACGTTCTTGGCGAACCCGTAGACAATAAAGGGCCAGTCAATACTGAAGAAACCTTCCCCATCCACCGTCCCGCTCCCAAGTTCACCGACCTGGAAACCAAGCCATCGGTGTTTGAAACCGGAATCAAGGTATTAGACCTGCTGGCTCCTTATCGCCGTGGTGGCAAGATTGGTTTATTCGGCGGTGCTGGTGTTGGTAAAACCGTCATTATGATGGAACTGATCAACAACATCGCGATCAATCACGGTGGTGTGTCTGTGTTCGGCGGTGTGGGAGAGCGCACCCGCGAGGGAAATGACCTCTACAACGAAATGAAAGAGTCTGGGGTTATCAAAGAAGATAACCTCAGCGAATCAAAAATCGCCCTGGTCTACGGTCAGATGAACGAGCCACCGGGAGCGAGAATGCGCGTAGGCTTAGCCGCACTGACAATGGCTGAGTATTTCCGCGATGTCAGTAAGCAGGACGTGCTGCTGTTTATCGACAACATCTTCCGGTTTGTGCAAGCTGGTTCAGAAGTATCGGCGCTACTGGGACGGATGCCTTCTGCTGTGGGATATCAGCCGACTCTGGCAACAGATATGGGCGACCTGCAAGAGCGAATCACCTCGACCACCGAAGGTTCGATTACCTCCATTCAAGCCGTCTACGTACCAGCCGACGACTTGACCGACCCCGCACCAGCCACCACCTTTGCTCACTTGGATGGAACCACTGTGTTGTCTCGTGGCTTAGCAGCGAAAGGGATTTATCCCGCTGTTGACCCCCTAGATTCCACTTCCACCATGTTGCAACCCAGTGTTGTTGGTGAGGAACACTACGCGATTGCTCGTGAAGTTCAGGCAACCCTACAGCGCTACAAAGAGCTGCAAGACATCATCGCCATTCTGGGTTTGGATGAATTGTCTGAAGATGACCGCTTGACGGTGGCTCGTGCGCGTAAGATTGAGCGTTTCTTGTCTCAGCCGTTCTTCGTGGCAGAAGTCTTCACCGGATCTCCGGGTAAATATGTGAATCTGCAAGAAACAATCAACGGTTTCAAGAAGATTCTGTCTGGAGAGCTGGATTCATTGCCAGAGCAGGCTTTCTACATGGTCGGCAATATTGATGAAGCGATCGCTAAAGCTGAAAAAATCAAAAGCTAGTCCATAGGCATTCGCCATTAGTCATTAGTCTTTTTTCACTGGCTAATGACTAATGACTAATGACCAATGACCAACTAACCACTGACAACTCACAAATTATGGCTTTAACTGTTCGCGTTGTTTCTCCCGACAAAACTGTTTGGGATTCTAGTGCTGAAGAAGTAATTCTGCCTAGCACTACAGGTCAACTCGGTATCCTCAGCGGTCATGCTCCTTTATTGACCGCTCTGGATATCGGTGTTATGCGTGTCCGTTCTGGTAAAGAGTGGGTGCCCATTGCCCTCATGGGTGGCTTTGCAGAAGTGGATAGTAATGAAGTAACCATTCTGGTTAACGGTGCCGAGCGCGGCGACAAAATCGATCGGGAAAAAGCCCGTGCTGCTTATACCGAAGCTGAGGCAAAGCTTAATCAGGTTGAGGGTAGTGGCTCCCGTCAGGAGCAAATTCAGGCAACTCAAGCCCTCAGACGCGCCCGCGCTCGTTTTCAAGCCGCTGGTGGCATGGTTCAAGCCTAAAGTCTGTCAATACTCAAGTCTTCTAAAAAGCTTCTCCTGTAACTGAACAGGAGGAGTTTTTTGTTTGGGACAAGACGGGCGCAGCCAAAATGGATACGCCCTAAAGGATTGGCGACTATCGTTTCCCTTGCAGGAGAGGAGCTAGGGGAGAGGTTAACAATCATGAGGATTGCACTCAGTGAAGCGATCGCTGCTTGAGCAATTTATAGCGGTCCTCAATTGGGTGGAATATATTGCAGCTCTAACCTTCGGTCGGGATATGGCAATGCTATGTCCTTACAGATGTATCCAAAAATTCCCATATCTGATAATTTTTCGCTCTATCCCTACTTAAATCACCGAGCCAAATTAAAACGTATATTTCGGCTAATAACTACCAATAAAAAATATACAAATATTTCTATATATTAATAATTGTTTTTACATTTGCCTGTTTGCTTTTGGCAAAAACTAATTGATGGCTAGCCTGCTTTGTCTAGAAAATCAGATTGACTGCTGAATGCAAAGACTTAAACAAGCAGCCCGTAAAGAGTAAAGCAACGATAGCCAGCTTTGTAAACTTTTTATTAAGCCAGATAGGTATCTTTATCAACTCTTTAAATCATTCAAAACCTAATTAATCATTCCTTTATCAAACCTGTGATATTACGGAGTCATCCAGAAAACCGGGGTAATCTAGAATTACCGCGAATTTTTCATCAGCCCTAAGGAAGAGATTGATGTCAGTATTTACCAGCAAAATCGGTGCCCTGTTAGGCCTGTTGTTGTTTGGGGGTTCTGTAGATGCTACATCCACCTCAGCTCAGTCAATCATTGCAGCTCCCAATGACACGAATACTCTGGTTAACCAGAATGGAAATCAGATTGACATCAGTGGCGGCAGCCTTTCTAGCAATGGCTCAAATCTCTTCCACAGCTTTAGTCAGTTTGGGCTGAATCAAAACGAGATAGGCAACTTCCTCTCCACCCCATCCATTCAAAACATTCTGGGTCGCATCAATGGGGGAAACGCCTCGGTAATTAACGGTCTCATCCAGGTGACAGGGGGAAATTCCAACCTGTTCTTGATGAACCCCGCTGGCATTATCTTTGGCGCAGGAGCCAGCCTAAATGTGCCTGCCTCCTTCACCGCCACCACTGCTAACGGCATTGGCTTTGGGAGTAATTGGTTCAGCGCCACGGGTGCCAACGACTATAACGCTTTAGTTGGTACGCCCAACGGCTTTGCCTTCGCAATGAGTCAGCCGGGAGCGATCGCAAATGCCGGAAACTTGGCAGTTAACACCGGACAGAATTTAACTTTACTCGGTGGAACCGTAGTCAATACCGGGCAATTGTCAGCACCAGGGGGTAATATCACGGTGGCAGCAGTGCCTGGTGAGAGCGTAGTACGCATTTCTCAGGCAGGAAGTTTACTGAGTGTAGAAATTCAACCCTTAGCAGCAGCAGGTAGTCAACTGAATGACTGGACGCTGCCAATTCCTTCCTTACCTCAGCTGTTGACAGGTGCTGGGGAAGTCGGAAACGCCACTAAAATGACCGTTGCGGCTGACGGCACAGTTCATTTAACAGGTTCCGGTACTGCAATACCCACAGATACAGGTACTGTAATTGCTTCTGGTTCCCTGAATACCTCAAATACTGCCTCAGGACAAACCGGAGGCACTGTCCAAATTGTCGGCAATAAAGTGGGATTGGCGGGTGCCAATATTAACGCTTCCGGCACCCTCGGCGGCGGCACAGTGAGAATTGGCGGCGATTATCAAGGGAAGGGAACGCTACCAAATGCATCTCGCACCTACGTCAGTAGCGACTCTCTGATTGCCGCAGATGCTCTCCTCAACGGCAACGGCGGTAAGGTAATTGTCTGGGCAGATGAGACAACCCGCTTCTACGGCAATATTACAGCTCGTGGCGGCACTCAAGGTGGAAACGGTGGATTTGTCGAAGTTTCGGGTAAGGAGAATTTGCAATTTGCTGGAGTAGTGGATACTATGGCTCCTTTTGGTCAGGTGGGCACTCTCCTGCTTGACCCCAAAAATATTACTATCACCTCAACCGGAACCATTACTAAAACTACGGACATACTCAATAACAATGACTTCGATGAATCTCCAGCCGCTAATGTAACAATCACCGGAAGTGCCCTTTCATCGGCGATTAACTCAGCTAGCGTGATTTTGCAGGCAAATAATGACATTACGGTTGATGATAATGTCACGGGTACCAAGGCTGGAAATGCACTGACCTTGCAGGCGGGTCGTTCTATTGGCATCAACGCTGGGAAGAAAATTACTTTAAATGGAGGCAACTTTAAGGCCACCATTAATGACCAACAAGCTATCCTCGCTAATCGAGATGCGGGTGCCGCTCAATTTAGTATGGGTACTGGCTCCCAAATCATCACCAAGGGCGGTTCTATAACTATTGAAAGTGGAACCGCAGCCGCCAGTGACAGTATTATTTCCCTGTCTGGTAGCCTTGACTCTTCTTCTATTACTAGCGACGGGGGAGCGATCGCGCTGACTGCCAGTGGCGACATAACTACCAATAGCTTAAACTCCAGTGCTTCTGTTACGGGTAATGGGGGTGAGATCACCCTCAAGAGTACGGGGGGAGCAATTAAGACAAATGGAAGTTTGGATTCTAGCTCTACAATTGGCGGCGGAGGAGCGATCGCGCTGACTGCCAGTGGCAACATTGCGGTTAATAACATCAATTCCTCTGCTATCACTGGTGCCGGGAAAGATATCATCCTCACTGGCAACGTGTTGCTGAATGACAATGTCACCTTCAAAACCACAGGGACTACTGGCAACGGTAACATCAAAATCGCTGGCACACTGAATGGCATAGGTACAGCAGGCGGTCAAATGCTGAATCTGGAAGCTGGAACTGGTGGCAGCATTGAGTTCGGTGGTGCTGTGGGTAACAGCAAGCCAATCGGCAACCTCACTGTCGTTAGTGCTAACAAGGTCACGCTCAACGGTAATGTCACCACAACCAGTAGCAGCAACATCAGCTTCTCCAGTCAGGTCAATATAAAAGGGGATGTGGCACTGACAGCCGATGAGATTAACTTTAACGGCGGCAATAATTCAGTTAGCGGAGTCGGCCAACTAACTCTCCAACCGAAAACAACCACTCAAGCGATCGCCATCGGTGGTACTGGTACGGCAAATGTTTTGGATCTAACAGCGGCAGACTTGGCGGCATTGAAAGATGGCTTTAGTAAAATTACGATTGGGCGAAACGACGGGAGTGGAGCGATCGCAATTGATTCTGCTGGCGTCACCTTCCAAGACCCCGTGACTATCAAAGCTCCTTCAGGCTCAATTGCAGTGAATGGGAAGATTACAGGGTTAGATAACGCTTCAATCACGCTCGACGCTGCAACAACTACGCTGAAGCAAGACATCACCACTGCAAGCGGGGACATCACCTTTAATAAAGATGTCGTGCTTGGTGCAGATGTCTCGCTTTCTTCCAATGGGGGCAATATCACCTTTAAGAAGACCGTTAATGGGGACCAAAAGTTAACACTTGATGCTAGCAGTGCGGGTGCGATTCAGTTTAACGGAGTTGGCAACGAATCAAACCCGCTCAACAGCTTGATCGTTAGCGCCGCAGATGTTGTCAACGTAACTGGTAACATCTACACTGTCAACGCTCTGACTTTTAACAGCAATGTAAACCTTAGTGGTAATACAGAGTTTAATGTCAAAACTGGTTCCCTGACCTTCTCTAAACTCCTGACCGCAGGCAGCCACGCACTGACTCTAACAGCGGATGAGATTAACTTAACCGGGGGAGCCGATTCAATAACTGGCACCAATACCGTTGTACTTCAGCCAAAGACACCTAGCAAACAGATTGCGATTGGCGGGATGTCTGATAGCGAGACAGGATTGACACCCGTAACGGATATTTTGGATCTGACAGCGACAGACCTTAGTGTATTAAAAGATGGCTTTAGCTCCATCACTATCGGACGGAATAATGGCAAAGGCTCCATTAACGTCAATGCGATCGCCTTAAAAGACTCGCTCTCCGTCCGGTCTCCTGAAGGTGGCAACATTAACTTCCTTGGCACTGTCGATGGGGCGAATAATCTAACCATCAATGCTGGTACTGGGACAACAACCTTCCAGGAAGGCGTCGGGTTAACAACCCCCCTGGGAAATGGAACTGGGTCTGCCATCACCCTCCTCTCTACCGGATCAACCACTTTTTCCAACCAGCTATTAACTAACTCCGGAATCAGTGCCACTGGCTCTGTGGAGTTCTCTGGCAATGTCAAGATTGCAGCCGGAGATACAGAGACTACCCTCAACGGCGACGTCACTCTGGATGGAGTAAGTTTTGAGGCCGGTCGTAACGTCACTTTTGGCAATCAGACGACCCATAAAATTACCCTAAAAAAAGGCCCAGTTTCCATTAGCACCACAGCCAACAACGGCAATCTGGAATTCAATGGGTTAGTTGATGGAGCGCAAAACCTGAGCTTAGCAACCAACGGTGCTGGAAGCATCGCCTTCAAAACCGATGTGGGTAAGACTGCTGCAATTGGCATAGGCACCGGAGCCGCTATTGCTATTACCAGTAGTAAAACTACCTTTAACAGCACCCTCACCGCTAACTCCGGTATTACGGCTACTGGCGATGTCATTTTCAAAAGCAATGTCAACCTAAACGATGGTGACACAGCCACCACCCTGAATGGCAACGTCACCTTAGATGGTCTCACCTTTAGTGCCGAGGATGGCGTTGCCTTTGGAGATACCGCAACCGACAAAGTGACGCTTTCAGGTGGAGATGTCACTGTTGAGTCTATTAACAGCGCGATCGCTTTCAATAGCAAAATTGATGGAACGCAAGACCTGAAAGTAAATGCTGGGAGTGGCAACATTACCTTTAATAACGCTGTGGGCAGTAACACAGCACTGGGAAACCTAACTATTAACAGTGGCAATCTGTTGACAATTACCGCCGCCGCAGACATAAACTTGGCGGGAAAGTTTGTGCAGAATGGCGCGGGTAATGTTGTCACAGGTGGGGATATTACCGCTAGCAGCATTCAGTTTGACGGGGGCGTTGGCTTAACTGATAGCGTCTCTTTTAATACCAGTAGCAGTAATGGCGCGATCGCCTTCAACAGCACAATTGATGGCAAGCACAATCTCACCCTGAACGCAGGTAACGGCAGTCTTACCTTCAAGAATAACCTTGGCACCGTTACCCCTTTAGGCAACCTGACGATTGACAGCGGCAATGTCAACGCCAGTGCTGCCATCAATGCCGCTAACCTCTCTCAAAAGGCTGGCAGCGGTACTTACAGTGCGATAACTGCCAGCGATATTCAGCTAACTGGTAATATTTTTAACCTTAACGGTGCCATCGATACTACGGGTGGCGGTGCCACGATTACCAACAGTGGTTTGTTGACAATTGCCCCTGCCGCAGGCATGACTCTAGCGGGAGCCTTCTTACAAAACGGTTCGGGTAAAGTTTCTACAGGTGGAAATATCACCGCTAGCGGCATTAAGTTTAACCAAGGCGTTAGCTTAAGTGAGGATGTCAATTTTGATACTAGCGCTAGTAATGGCGCGATCGCTTTCAACAGTACAGTTGATGGTCAGAAAAATCTAACTGTGAACGCCGGTAGCGGTGACATCACCTTCAACAGCACTGTCAATACTGCTAGCCTAGCTACTCTTGGAGTTGGTGGGACAACCAAGCTCAACGGCAACATGACCACTGCTAATAATCAAAGCTATGGGAATAATGTCCTGCTGACCGGCGATATCATCCTAAAAGGGGATGCAATAGATTTTTTGGGCGGAACTGATTCGGTTGCTGGCACGGGAAATCTGACACTTCAGACAGCAACGGCGGGGAAAGCGATCGCAATTGGTTTCGATCAAGATGCTTCCCATCTAAATATCAACGATACTGACCTGGCTGCTTTACAAGACGGATTTAGCAGCATCACCATCGGGAATGCCAGCGGAAGCCAAAACATCATTGTAGATTCTGCAACCTTCAAAGATGCTGTAACCATTCAAGCTGGCACAGGGACGCTGACGGTGCAGGGAACATCGCCGGGAATTACAAGTAATGCATCGATTAATCTCATCGGCGGTGCAACGACTCTTAATTCAGGCATCAATACCACAGACGCAGGCAATCTCACCATTACCAACAGTGGTTTGCTGACAGTTGCTTCGGGTGCAGATATGACCTTAACCGGAGCCTTTGTGCAAAATGGTACGGGTAGCGTTTCCACCGCCGGGAATATCACCGCTAGCAGCATTCAATTTACCCAAGGCGTAAATCTTACAGGTTCTATCTCCCTAGAAACGGGTGCTGGAAATATTAGCTTTGGCAACACCTTGAATGGCAGTCACGGCTTAAGTTTGACTGCCGGTACTGGCAACATCAAATTTACAGATGCGGTCGGGGGTAGCAACAAACTCGGTTCTATAACCATTAACAGTGCCCAAAACGTGGAAGCAGCAGCAATCACAGCCACCAGCATTACCCAAAGTGCAGGGAGTGGCACCACCACATTCAACAGCGCACTCCATACGAATAGCGCCAGCGGCATCAACTTAAACGGCAACAACTTTGTTTTCAAAAACCCAGTTACCACGACAAATAGTGGTGGCGTCAGTATCAACAATACTGGAACGCTGACAATTGAAGCTGCCGCAGATATGAACCTGGATGGAGCCTTCAGTCAAGGTGGGACGGGAGGAGTGATTACCGCTGGAGATATTACTACCACCAACGACACTATTAGCTTCAGCGGTGCAGTGAACCTAACCGGCGCAGTCTCTCTGAACACGGGTGCGGGAGTAGGTGATATCAGCTTCAGCAATACTGTCAATGGAACTCAGAACCTGAATCTAGCAGCAGGTACTGGCAACGTTATCTTTAATAATCCGGTGGGAAATAGCGCTGCACTCAGCAATTTGACCGTGAGTAATGCAGCATTGGTCGAATTTAAAAGCACTGCCAATCTGACAGGAAACCTCAATTTGACGGCTGCTGAAATTAACTTTGACGGGGGAGACAATACAATCATTGGCGGCGGTACCGTTCAGCTTCAGCCTGCAACACCCGATCAAGCGATCGCAATTGGCGGAGATGAAGGAACACCGGCGCTGGATATCACCCAAAAAGATATTAATGCCTTGGGTGGCTTTAAGCCGATCGTCATTGGTAGTGACAGCGGAACTGGGACGATTGATGTCAATGCCGTCACCTTCGACGATCCAGTGAAAATTCAGTCTCCGAATGGCACGATTAACGTCAACGGGACAATTCAGGGAGTGGATGATGCGGCGATCGCTCTCAACGGTGCAACAACCAAATTGTGGGCAAACATTTCCACCCAGGGGCAAGACATTACCCTCGGTCAACTCGGCAAAACTGTGGAGCTTCAGACCGATATTGCCCTTACAAGCCTCGGTGGTAACATCATCTTTGAAGGCAATGTTAGCGCTCAATCTAATAGCCAGCAGGGACTGACGCTCAATCCGGGTGCGGGTCAAGCGATTTTTAAAGGGAACGTCGGTAGTCCGAATCTCCTGGAGTATTTGACTATCAATAATGACTTGGGTGTGGTAATTATCGGTGGCGAAAATGCAACCTTAAAAGGCAACAGCGCCGATATATACCAGGAACTGACTGTCAACGCCAAGCAGACACTCTTATCAGGCATCATCACGACTTTGGATGGCAACATCACTTTTAATGGTGATGTCACTCTGACGGATGATACTTTCCTGAATACAGGTTCCTTGGGTGCGGGTAACATTTCTTTCAATGGTACTCTGGATAGCGAAAACGGCGAATATAACGACCTAAAGATGATCGCAGGTACCGGCAACATCTTCTTTGGGAAAACGGTGGGTGCGGGAGATGGTAAAGGCTTGGGCGCAATCTTAATCGAGAATGCTACCGATGTGACCGCCCTTTCGACAATTGTTGCAGACAGTCTGATGCAGTTATCTGGTAGCACTACGACGCTGGCGGGTGACATGACGACAACTAAGCTCGCTGGTGTAAATATTACCGCTAATAATATTCAGGCGGGAGGCAGCCTCAACACCAATGGTGGCAAGGTTAATCTAAATGGGAACGGCGGAGTCAGCGCCAACAATATCACTTCCAAAGGTGGGGAAATTAGCCTCAATAGCACTCAAGGTGCGATCGCGAGTAATGGCACTTTAGATTCATCCGGTGGCAAGGTTAATCTAACTGGCAATCAAGGTGTCACCGCTAGCAATATCACTTCCAAAGGTGGGGAAATTGCCCTCAATAGCACTCAAGGTGCGATCGCTAGCAATGGCACTTTAGATTCATCCGGTGGCAAGGTTAATCTAACTGGCAATCAAGGTGTCACCGCTAGCAATATCACTTCCAAAGGTGGGGAAATTGCCCTCAATAGCGCTCAAGGTGCGATCGCTAGCAATGGCACTTTAGATTCATCCGGTGGCAAGGTTAATCTAACTGGCAATCAAGCTGTCACCGCTAGCAATATCACTTCCAAAGGTGGGGAAATTAGCCTCAATAGCACTCAAGGTGCGATCGCGAGTAATGGCACTTTAGATTCATCTGGTGGCAAGGTTAATCTAAATGGGAATGGCGGAGTCACCGCAGCCAATATTACTTCCAAAGGTGGGGAAATTGCCCTCAATAGCACTCAAGGTGCGATACAAACGGGAAGTTTGATATCCAAAGGCGATACAGATGCTGGGGTAATTACAGTTATCGCCAATGGCAGCATCACGACGCTGGATCTTGACGCAACAGCGACTAACGGTGCTGGAAATGCGATCGCGCTTACCAGCCAAAACGGAACCGTACAGACGGGAAATGTGAAAACTTCCGGTTCTCCCATCACCGTCTCTGCTCAAGACAACATCACTGCTGCCAATATTGATTCTGCTTCCGAAAAAGGCAACGGCGGCGCGATCGCACTTACCAGCAAAAACGGAGCCATTACCGCTGCAAATGTGACCTCCAAAGGTACAACCGGCGGGGGTGCAGTCACCGTTGCGGCTCCTGATAGCATCACCACAGCAAATATTGACACCGCTTCTACCAATGGCACCGGCGGCGCGATCGCACTTACCAGCAAAAACGGAGCCATTACCGCTGCAAATGTGACCGCCAAAGGTACAACCGGCGGGGGTGCAGTCACCGTTGCGGCTCCTGGTAGCATCACCACAGCAAATATTGACACCTCTTCTACCAATGGCAACGGCGGCGCGATCGCTCTCCTAAGCGATGCAGCAGCCATTCAAAGCGGCAATTTGTTCTCCCAAGGAGCAACAGGCGGTGGAGACATTGAAGTTTCCGCTCAAGGCATTATCACTGCTGGAGTAATTGACTCTAGTTCCAGCTTCGGGAAAGGTGGTAACGTCACCCTGGCGAATCCACTAATCGAACTCAACAAAACTCCGACAGATGACATTCAAGTAGTCTCCATCAATGCTCAAAGTGGAGGGAGCGCATTCGGAGGCATTGTTAAAATTACAACCGATCGGTTCTTCCGCGCTACAGGTACCTTCACCGATTCCAAAAATCCATTTGCAACCAGCATTTCTACAATGGGAGGCTCTGGAGACGGCGCGATTCTGATTTCTCACGGAGGCGGTTCCTCCTTTACTCCCTTTGTTGTAGGAGATGCTACCAAAAACGGTACGGCTGGCGCTCTCACCACCGGAACTGGGTTCCTGAGTACGATTTTGCCATCAAAAGAATTTCCTGGTCCTTACCGCCAAGGCAATATTCAAATTATTCCCCGCCGTCCCGGAGACAACCTGCTTCCCTACTTCGGCGCGATGCCCCTGACTACGCCTACTAGCGTATCTGACGTGACCATTGATACTACCAGCGACCTGGATAACACAATTACTTCCAAATTTGACCAACATCTGGGGCAAATGGGGAATATCACCAATCCGAAAGAAGCCGCCAACCTATTGAGCAAAATTGAGAAGCTGACGAGCATCAAATCAGCGTTTGTTTATGCAGTCTTTGCGCCCGATCAAGTTTCTAGTAGCCAGACTCAACTGAAGAAAGACGATGAGCGATTAGAGCTAATTCTGGTCACAGCAGAGGGAAAAAGCAAACGGGTGCGTGTAGCAGGGAGCAAGCGATCGCAAATCCTAAAAGTCGCTGGAAGCTTGCGGAACGCCATTACCAATAAAAATAAACTGAATGACGACTATCGTGCCCCCTCCGGACAACTCTATCAGTGGCTAATTGCACCCATCAAGGACGAGTTAGAAGCCCAAGGTATCGAGAATCTAGTCTTCATTATGGATGCAGGCTTGCGATCGCTTCCTATCGCCGCCCTCCACGACGGTCAACAGTTTTTAGTGGAGAAATATAGCATCGGTCTCATGCCCAGCCTCAGCCTCACTGATACCCGTTACGCTAATATTAAAAACGCCAAAGTCCTGGCAATGGGTGCCGACCGCTTTACCAACAAAACGCAAACTCCATTGCCTGCTGTGCCGGTAGAATTGTCAATGATTACTTCTAAACTATGGCAAGGTAAATCCTTCCTCAACGAAGCTTTCACCTTGAAGAATTTAAAAGCACAACGCACTTCTACACCCTACGAAATTATCCACCTCGCAACCCATGCAGAATTTAAGTCAGGGGCACTCGGCAACTCCTATATTCAGCTGTGGGACACCCAATTGAAATTGGATCAAGTCCGTCAGTTGGGCTGGAATAAACCAGCAGTGGAATTATTAGTGCTGAGTGCCTGTCGTTCAGCACTAGGAAATGAAGAAGCGGAGTTGGGTTTTGCAGGGTTTGCCGTGCAAGCAGGTGTGAAGTCAGCACTGGCAAGTCTTTGGTACGTTAGCGATGAAGGCACCTTGGGGCTGATGACAGATTTCTACAAAGAATTGAAAAAAGCCCCTATTAAGGCGGAAGCTTTGCGACAGGCACAGCTAGCAATGTTGAAAGGAGAGGTACGACTAGAAGGGGGAAAACTGCATACTCCCGATGGCAATATGCCTCTACCTTCCTCTCTGGCATCAGTCGGAGATAAAGACCTCAAACATCCTTATTTCTGGTCAGCTTTCACAATGATTGGTAGTCCTTGGTAGAAAGTTAATGCCTGAATAACCCTTTGACTACAAATACTTCTTCAACAGCAACTCCATTTTCTCCTTTGTTGCTGCCGGAATGTTCTCCAGCCGCGTGAGAATTGCATATTTTAAGGCAGAGTGGGCATCAGAAACTGGCGGATTTTCATTCAGACGCCGGACAGTTTCTTGAATCACCTTTTGAGCGTTGGTTGCATTGCGTTGCAGATTGGCAATGACCATTTCTACCGTTACGCTGTCGTGATCGGGGTGCCAACAATCGTAATCGGTCACTAATGCTAAGGTTGCATAAGCAATTTCTGCTTCTCTGGCTAACTTCGCCTCTGGTAAATTAGTCATGCCAATGATTGTGGCACCCCAACTGCGATAAAGATGCGATTCAGCTTTTGTAGAAAATGCGGGTCCTTCCATACAAACATAAGTACCACCGCGATGGAGCGTGACATCGGGTAAATCTAAAGATGCGATCGCATCTGCCACAACTCCAGCCAATTGATTGCATACGGGATCGGCAAATGCAATATGAGCCACAACCCCTTCCCCAAAAAAGGTAGAAACTCGATGCTTGGTACGGTCAATAAATTGATCCGGCACTACCATATCTAAAGGTTTCGCTTCTTCTTTGAGAGAACCCACCGCAGACGCAGAGATTAGATACTCGACGCCTAGCTGCTTCATGGCATAGATATTCGCTCGAAACGGCAACTCCGAAGGCAACAGCGTGTGATTGCGACCGTGACGTGCCAGGAAAGCTACCCGCGTTCCTTCCAAAGTTCCCAATATCACAGCATCAGAGGGTAAGCCAAAAGGCGTGGAGATTTGCATCTCTTCCACATCTTTGAGTGCCTCCATTTTGTAGAGACCACTGCCACCGATAATCCCAATCCGAGCCTGAGTCATTTTTTTGCCTTCTTGTTACAATGCCACGCTATTTTACGGGATATTCGGGAGTGTTTGGATAGACAATCTGATTTGGAGCTGATTTGTCAATGATGAGAATCACCAAATTATGAAGGAATTGTTACATTCTCTTGAAGAAGGCGATCGCGCACGCTTGTAAAGAAATATTACAATATCTTTATATGTCCCTAGAATCTCTTTCAGCGAGATTCGCAGCATTATTACATAAAGTTGCTAGAAAACTATGTCAGCTTCAGCGAGTCTACCCACAGTCTCAGTCAAACAAATCGTTGAGCGAATCTTTGTTTTTCGCCAAATTTCTCGTACCGATCAACGTCTATTGATGTCAACATTCCAATCGCAGGAAGCGCTGAGTGAAGCAGAACACCAGCTCATTAATCGGGTGTTTGATGCACTGAAACAGGGATTACTGAAGGTAGTGGATTAATTAAGAATGGTTTACTTATAACTTTCTTTATCTCAAATAAACTCGCTCGAAATAGCAATTTTGAGTGATTAGTAGCACTTCAGTATTTTCAAAGTTTAAATTCAAAGTCTAAATAAATATCAAAAAATCCCTAATTTAAAATCTAGTCAGTTAAGGTGGGACTACATTTACATCAGTGCAGACGCACTTATTAATAAATATGAGGAATTCGAGAAACTCTCTCACAGCGATCGCACTGCTATGTTTCTATACCACTGGCTTGCAGCTAATCGCCCAAACAAAGGCAAATGCAGCTACACCAATTTTACAGGCTCAATCGAGACCTGCACAAAACCAAGGCGTATGTTCATTTATTAATGGAAATAACGTCAATATCCGTAGTCTACCCAATACTCAATCCAATATAGTCGCCAAACTCAATAGAGGCGATACGGTTCGGGCAGTGCGAAAACAGGGTAGCTGGGTTCAAATCTCTGGAAGAGTAACCTCACAACCCGGAGTGACTCCGGAGGTGGTTAAACCTCTGAAGGGTTGGGTACTCAATACTTACATCAATGGATGCTCTGAAGATCAATTCGATCGGTGGCGGACATAAAAAATACCACTTAATTCTCCGTTCCATTGAATTAAGCCAATATTGGGTAGTGCTAAAAAAGTAATGATGCATTAATTTTTTAGCACTACTCCATACACTACTATTCTTTAGCGTTGGCAAAACTTTTCGATCTACTGTAAATAGTTTAATTTAAACCTTGGAGATAGGTTTTTTCTTGTGGAAGCGAATTTCTCAATTTAAAGCGCACTGGCATTTTATCAGACGGATAAATTAACAGGTTTTGCTGTAATTGTTCTAGAGAAGAACGACCCTTGACTAACTCCCAGTCGAAGTTGCGGAGCAATAATGCTAGCATCATCGTTCCTTCCAGCATTGATAAATGCTCCCCCAAGCAACGATGAGGTCCTGAGCCAAAGTCTATCATTGGCAGCGAACTATTTTCCTTAGTTTTATCTAACCAACGTTCCGGCAGAAATTCCTCTGGATTAGCATAGACTTCTGGATCTCTTCCCGCAGCAAGCATTGACCAGGATATTCTTGTACCGCGAGGAATCACTTTACCCTCAATGAGGGTGTCGCGTTGAGCCTCCAATGAAGTCGAGCCTGAGGCTACTGAATAAAGGCGCAAGGTCTCCTTAATAATTGCGCTAATATAAGCCAATTCCTTGAGGCTTTCGGTATTTATCAAGCCTTTGCTTTGCCAAACTTGGTCAACGATGTCTCGTGCTTGCTGAAAAACCCTTTGATTGAAGCTCAACTCTCCTACTGCAAAGGATAAAGTATGGGCTGTTGTATCAGTACCAGCGATTAAGAGTTCAACACATTCTGCTATTAATGTGTCGCGATTGTATTTTGGTTCTTTGGCAGCGATTTTGACTAA
Organism: Coleofasciculus sp. FACHB-1120; assembly: GCF_014698845.1. Classification (NCBI taxonomy): domain Bacteria; kingdom Bacillati; phylum Cyanobacteriota; class Cyanophyceae; order Coleofasciculales; family Coleofasciculaceae; genus Coleofasciculus; species Coleofasciculus sp. FACHB-1120. The sequence goes on from NZ_JACJTV010000012.1 coordinate 74,492, forward strand.
CATTGATTCGGAGAACCAAGAACTTACCTGTGGTAAATCGGTCTTGTTTTGTTCTCTGAATCGTAAAGCTAAGTCTACACGGGGCGTTAAAAATTCCTCAAAATATCGCTTTGCTGCCCAATAATCTTGTGAATTTTTAGAGGGCAAATATTTCATCCATATCTTCTCGCCAGTAGCTTGTCGTAGAAACCGATAGCCTACAACAGACATTGCTTCGTACAGCTTGGGAACTTCTAGGGGTGGCCCTTCAGGACTCGCGATCTTTCTATCCACAGGAATGCCCAGCACGAGGCAAGAAATCACTCTCATTGTTAGTTCTACAAATAGAGGATCTACCTGAACTTCTTTTGGTGGCGGTGCTTCCTTTAATGTCGCAATTACTTGCTCGCAAGCTTCGCTAATAATTTCCGCATATTTCGTGAGGCTGCTAGAACTAAATGCGGGATTCCAAGCTTTGCGTCGCCACTGCCACTCAGCCCCAGTTTCTCCTATTAGAATCGGACCACCGATATCGTTCCAAGCTTTGCGTAATTGCTCCGACCTGATGAAGCTACCATCTTTCATCCCATTGACAATGGTATCTTCGATAACTTTTGCTTTATTTAAGATAACACCAGGCTGGTTGCCATTCCAGATAACATACATTGGGCCTAGCTCTTGACTCCAATCAAACATTTGCTGGAATAATTTCTTCTGTTTCACTGCTGCTAATAGTTGAGGAATATTTCCTAACAGCCAGTGTTTAGGAGGCGAAGGGAGCGATCGCAGCGATTTGTATGTATTATTTTGTTTCCACCAGCGCCACCCAATTATTCCCGCTATGCTAGTAACGCCTAAGACTGTGGCTAAATATGGAAGTGAGTCGAAATAAGCAATCTCAGTAGTAATGTCTTGAAGCATGAATCCGCCTTTATCCACAAAAAACTACAGATTACCCAGATACTAACTTAACGTGAGTTCGATGGCTAGATAAAGGCAAAAAGCTTGCCAGATTTGAAGCGTGAGAAACTGGGCAGATATCAGCGATCGCGCTCGATTGATTGGGCACTCCCAAACAATCAATTAATCAACAAAAACCAAGAATCCATGCTTAAACAATAGCGATCGCTCAAAGCAGAGAGTGGTAAAGGACAAATAAGCAATGTATCCCGATTAAAATCAAAAATGTTACAAGACAGGCGTGGCATGGAGTGAATTATATTGGGCTAACAAAGTAACTTTGCCAGGTTTGCACCAGTGTCTGAGCCGCTATCGTTCCTTCCAGAGGGAAAAATGAAAGAAATTCTTTATCAGTAGTGGAATCGTAAGGCCCTTCTTTAACTTCAAAAATTACAGTATTTGGTACTAAAGCGATTAGTGTATGATAAGTTCCTTCGAGTAATTCAATACCAGAGGGCGTTCCAGCAGCACTAATCTGTTCCTGGTGAATGATTGCGCCTTGATGGTTAAACAAAAGCATTCCTACGGCTCCCTGCAAAATCAGGCACAGCTCGAATCCATTGTGACCGATTGCCCGTTGATGGCGATGGGGACGCACATAAGTCCCTGGTTGCAGACAAATAAGCGATCGCTGAACTTTTTCTTCTAAGGTGTGGAAGTTGTAGCTTTGTCGTAAGCGATCGCTACTTGATGCCTGTTGGGCAACTGTATCTATTAAATTTTGGTTGAGACGTTTAAACATTTTTCTCCAAAGAAGTTTTTGACCAGGCTGGCAAGTCTGGTCAGAAGGTAGGGTCAAAATACTTCCGAGAAACTAAACACTTAATATTACTGAAGATGGAATATTGCCCACCATTGAAGGTGATAAATACTCCAAATACCACTTAATTGTTTCAGCTAGCCCTTCATCAAAAGAATATCGGGAACTCCACCCAAGCATTTTTTGGGCCTTTTCTGCCGATACCTGCTGGTGCCAAATTTCCCCGTGGCTTTGATTCATAATTACAGGCTCTATGTGTTCGCAATTCATCAATTGCTGGAGCTTTTGCACTATTTCTAGCACCGTCCAACTACCACCCATTGCGAAGTTGAAAGCCTCTCCATGAACTTCTGGACGAGCTAGCCCTTCAAACATTGCAATATAGGCATGGGCTGCATCTTTGACATATAAAAAGTCCCGCATAAAATTACCTTTATCGGGCATACGAACCAGAGGACTTTCATTGCTCAGTAGCCGTCGAATCGTATTCGGGATCAGTCGGCTCCAGTTTAAATCTCCACCACCGTAGATATTACCAAACCGCCCTATAGCCACAGGCAATCCGTAGCTGTGATAGTAGCTTCGAGCAATTAGGTCAGCGCAGCTTTTAGAGACATCGTAAGGATGTCTTCCCAGCGTTGGCATATCTTCTGTATAGGGTAAGACGGGACTATCACCGTAGGCTTTGTCACTCGATGCCACTATCACCCGCCGTACCAAATCTGAACGGACGCGACAGGCTTCCAATATGTTGTATGTGCCACGAATGTTTATCTCAAATGCCAATCGAGGTTTCTCAAACGCCAAACCTTCTACCGACACTGCTGCTAAGTGAAACACCGTATCAATGCCGCGATCGCCAATCACCTTTTCAAGTAAATCGTAATCCTCGATTGACCCAACAACATTGTTGACACGATGAACGATTCCACTACGCACAAAATGACTGTCTGGGTTCCAGTCAGCCAGTATCGTCGTCACCGTCGCGCCCTGCTCTAATAAGCACTCAGTCAACCAAGAACCCATAAAACCGGAAGCTCCGGTTACTAACACTCGATGATCGCGCAGAATATCACTCACTGATGCACCTAAATAAAAACTAACTCTGCACTAATATACAGTTTGTACATCTATCCAAAGTGTGATGCATACTACTTTTCTCCGAGAGAATTAGTTTTTTATGGATTTTGCGATCGCACTGATGAGATGAGCCATCGGCGAACCAAAACTCTAACCAGAGATTGCAGAATCTCTTTAAAGTTGTTTGAAATCTTAGTCTTGGAAGGCTTCGGAGTTTCCATCTTCCCCTCAAAACAGCCAAAAGCCGCTCTAAGTCATCCCACCATCAATCAGGTTACACAAGTAAAAAATGCAATCCTGACCCTGCTGCTGGCGCTGTTCATATAAGCTTGAGCCTTTGCATACAAAAGGCGTCTGTTCATTGATTAACGCTAATAATCTCAATATCCAAAAAAGTTCCAGCACTAAATCACAAGCGATCGCTAAACTCAATAGAAGCGATCGTGTCCAGGCGGTGCGAAGACAAGGTAACTGGGTTTAAATCTCTCAAAGAGTAACATCACAACCTGGAGCGACACCGGAGGTGGTTAAACCTCTCAAGGGTTGGGTACTCAAATACTGATATTAATAGATACTCAGAAGATAAATTTAATTGATGGCGAAAATAGGGAAGCCGCTCGTTTTAAATCTATTGGACTTCCCCAATTCTCCGTAAAATCCTAAGCGCTAATCAGCACCATCTAGTCCCAACGAGGAATATCGGCATCTTCCCCACCAATACCGATTCCGGTGTTAAATATTTCAGCATCCGTGAGAATTAGGTTATCCATTGATGCCCCATACACATTAGCGTCATAAATTTTAGCGTTCGTAAAATTCACGGCGTTAAGATTAGCTTGCTGAAAATTGGCATTCGTTACAAAAGCTGAGGTTAAATTAGCGGCTGTCAAGTTTGCCTTCGTCAGATCAGCACCTTCCAGGTTCGCATTCGTCAGGTTAGCGCCTTGCAAATTAGCTTCTCTCAAGTCAGCGCCAATCAAATGTGCGCCGCTGAGATTGGCTCCTGATAAATCGCACCGAACACATTCCCTCGTTGACAATAGCTGTTTTACGTGTAGCGGATTCTCCGCTTTCACTGGCATAGTTAAAAATAGTGGAGCGAGTAATGTTAGTGTCGCGAATAGCTTGAGTTTCATAATACTCCCCCTTTATCAAAAAGGTTGTTCCGTTTTCTTCCTCACACCTTTATTATCTCACTAAGATTCTGTGGTAGACATTGATTGATGCCACATATAACTTGTGATAGAGAACATAGGATTTAATCACTCGTTAGCAGGGTTACAATAGTGCTTCATTGGGATAAAGTACGATGAATTCCTAGCGCTCTTGCATCTTCAACGTGGGTTGAGCGTAGCGGATGGAGTGCGATCGCATCAAATCGCATCAATCTGCCTTTAATCTATTTTTGGTAGAGGGACAACCTCAATCTTCTCCTCGCAACAGCCAAAAGCCGCTATAAGTCATTCCCGACTCATCCGGTTGCACCAACAAAAAATGTAATCCCCGGCTCTGCTGCTGACGCTGTTGATAAGCTTGAGCTGCTGCCGTAACTTCTTTATCCTCAAAAGTGGCAACAATCCAGCGGTCAACCAACCCAGCCTCTAATACCAACCCATCCGGCGCACCCGCAATGTAATTGAGAGAAACGGGATGCGCCTCTTGTAGCCAACGCGCCAAACGCATCGATTGCCGCCCACCGTAAATTACCACACCGGGAACGGGCACCGTAGACGCCAAACCCAGATTGATCGGCAAAAGAAATTCTGGCATCTCCAGAATCGGAATTGGGCGTTCTGCAAAAGCTTCTACCACAGCAACCGCAGGAAGCGTGGCAAATCGCCATTGTTCTCCCCAGAGGTTCTCTGGCAATGGGACTGGTGGCGGTTTGTCAAGAGATGAGAGTTCGCCAGTGTAGGTATAGTTATCGAGATTGGGGTATTGTCGCGCCTTTTCTTGCAAATATTCCTTCAGCGCCCTAGTTCGTCGAGTTGCTTCCACCTGAATACCCAGTTGTTGCGCCCCTGCCTGAATCAAACTCAACGACTGGGGACGAAACACTTGGATGAGATTCGGCAGATTTCCACCTGCTGCCTTCTGTAACTGAGAAACCAACCAACTAGCATTCGCTTCAGATTGAGGACAAAAGGCGTCATAACGAAAGCTGCGTGTAGCGTCGCAAAGCAACAACTCCCACAACACCTGCCCTTTTTCATCTTTGAGAGGACGCCGATAAAAATCAGCTTGCCAAACCCGATTCATCTTGCACTGTCTTCCTTTGCGTCCTGGACTTCGCCCCGCTTCGCTAGAGCATCTTTGCTGTTCAAAAAAAAGCAGGTGGGCAACGCCCACCCTACTTTTAGCTCAAAATTGAGTAAATTCATACCTATGTAGGGGCAAACGACGCGCCCCTACAAATTTGCTACGCTAGAGCGCTTGCCAGAATCGGTTCAGTACCCACTGAAGTTCCCGGCGCGTACACCTGAGTCACGTAGTCCGCAATCATCCGGTCGGTGTTGAATAGCGGCGAATTTGTCTTAATCGACGCCTTCATCATCTGAATCCAGCGATGAGGAATTCCATTCTCATCTTGGTCATAGTAGAGAGGAACGATTTCCTCTTCGAGTAGCTGGTAGAGAGATTCCGAATCAATCCGGTCTTGCAACTCCTGGTCGCTGGTGTGGGCATCTTCACCAATTGCCCAGCCATTGCTTCCCTTGCCATCTTGCCCTTCTTGATAGCCTTCGCACCACCAGCCATCGAGGACACTGCAATTAATACCGCCGTTGAAGCAGACCTTTTGCCCACTCGTCCCGGAGGCTTCTAAAGGACGACGCGGGTTGTTCAGCCAAACATCAACACCTTGCACCAAATGTTGCCCCGTGTAGATGTCGTAATCTTCAACTAAGGCAACTCGGTTGAGAATGTCTGGGTGCTTGCACCACTCCATCAACCGCTGGATAATCCGCTTGCCTTCTTCGTCATGAGGGTGCGCTTTACCGGCAAAGACAATCTGCACGGGTCGTTGGGAATTCCCAAATATCCTCAAGGCGCGTTCGGCTTCCCGCAGCAGCAAATCACCCCGCTTGTAAGGGCTGAAGCGTCGTGCAAATCCGATCGTCAGCACGTTGGGGTCTAGCAGCTTGTCGGAGGCATCAATGCGGAATTGCTCTTCACCGCGACCAATTCGTGCCAATTTCACCTTAGAACGGGTATGAGCAATCAGGCACTCTTTGAGAACTTGGTGCCGCCACCAGATTTCCTCATCAGGAATTCCGTCCACCTTTGCCCACATCTGTTTGTCAGCCATGCGGGTTGACCAATCTTCACCCAGGTACTGGGAATAGAGGTCGCCCATTAAGGGTGCTGTCCAGGTACGCGCATGGACACCATTGGTAATGTGACCAATGGGCACTTTCTCTTCGCTACGGTCGGGATAGAGAATGTTCCACATCTTGCGGGAAACCTGACCGTGCAGTTCGCTGACGCCGTTGGCAGTGCGACACATCCGCAAAGCCAAAACAGTCATGCCGAAGGGTTCCCAAGGGTCGCCCAGTCGGCGTGCCCCCAAGGAGAGGAACTGTTCGCGCGACAAGCCCAATGTCGGCCAGTAGTGGGCGAAGTAGGAATCCATCAGGTCTGAGGAGAAGACATCGTGACCTGCGGGAACGGGAGTGTGGGTGGTGAACACGCAGCGATCGCGCACCAATCCCTCGATATCATAGAAAGACTTGCTGGTACGCTGAATTTCTTGTCGCGCAATCTCTAGGGTGCAGAATGCCGCGTGACCTTCGTTCAGATGACACACCGACGGAGTAATCCCCAGTGCTGCCAGCGCCCGAACGCCGCCAATCCCCAGCACAACTTCCTGAGCGATGCGGGTTTCTTGGTTGCCGCCGTACAGGTGCCCTGTCAGCCAGCGGTCAATGGGATCGTTGTCGTGTCGGTCGGTATCCAGTAGGTAAAGATTGACGCGACCGACTCGCGCCAGCCAAATTTGGGCTTTGACCAGCCGTTGCCGGATTTCCATCTCAATGGTGATGGGTTCCCCAAGAGTATTCTTCATCAACTCCAGAGGCATCTGGTCAAAGGGATTGTTAACATAGTTTTCTTCTTGCCAACCGCCACTATTCAACCGTTGACGGAAATAACCTTGGCGATAACAAAGCCCTACAGCGACCATCGGCACGCCTAAATCAGAGGCGGACTTGAGGTGATCTCCGGCTAAAATTCCCAAGCCGCCAGAGTAGATAGGTAGGGATTCGTGGATGCCAAATTCCGCACAAAAATAGGCGACTGGTCGCTGTGGGGAAATTTGCGGCGCGACGCGAGATGCCCAAGAATTTTTTTCGCTCATGTACTTGTCGAATTGCTCGACAAGTGCATTCACCCGTTTGATATAAGCTGGGTCTTGAGCGAGCTGAGTGAGTCGCACAAAAGAAGCTGATTCCAGGATGGCGACAGCGTTGTGTCCGCAGCGGTGCCATTCATCGGGATTAATGTTCTGAAATAGAGAAGTGCGATCGCTCGTCCAACTCCACCAATAGTTATATGCCAGGTCTGCCAATCGCTTGAGAGGAAACGGTAGCTTCGCACGCAGCGTTTCAATTGTTGTCATAAATTCCGTTGCACTACACTTGACAGGCTTGCTCTTCAGATTCGTCTGGATAGGGCGTCTGGATAGGGAGCATCTTATCTTCTACGGGTTGTTTGGCTTTTAGCTCACGAAAGCAGAGTCGCTAAGAGCCAGAAAACCTCCGGCTATCCAGCCCGATTTATAGCTTTACAGGATTTTCTAGATAAACTGTGTTTTTTTACACTCTTTACATTTTTTCCCCAAAAATTTGTCAAGTAATTTGAGGAAGATTATGGTTTTGTTAAGTTTGAGCAGACAACGCCCAAACCATGCGTAATCTAAACAGCCGGTTCTGCGACTTTCTCAACCCTAGACTGGCTCTACTGGTGCCAATTAGTCACGAAAATTACAGTTAAATTGGTTAGAGTACCAACGATTCACTAAATTAACTAAAGGGGAAAAAGCTTCCACTAACTTGGCACCCCGGTTGTTAATCTCTCAATTTTCAAAGTCGCTTTAGCTTATGAATCCTGCCCTGACTCAATTTGGCGATTGTATGTCCCACCTAACTGGGGTGCGGGCAATTATGAAGGATATTAAGGAAACCCTGCAAGCAGGTATTGGACAGGAATATATTAATTTAAGTCCTGGAAATCCAGTGATTTTGCCAGAAGTAGAGCAGTTATGGCGGGATTACACCGAAGAATTGCTAGCTAGCTCAAATTACGGTAACGTGGTTTGTCGCTATGGCGATTCTCAAGGCTATGAGCCGTTAATTGAAGCGGTAGAAAAGGATTTCAATCGCCGCTACGGACTAAATCTGACTCATCGCAATATTTTGATTACCCCTGGCAGTCAAACGCTTTATTTCTTTGCCGCGAATGCCTTTGGGGGGTACACCACAAGCAGTAAATTAAAGCAAATTATCCTGCCCCTGAGTCCAGATTACACGGGTTATGGGGGTCTGACCTTAACCCCAGAAGCATTATTTGCCTATAAACCCGCCTTAGACATTGATGCTGCTGCTCATCGGTTCAAATATCGCCCGGACTTCAGCAAACTGAAGATTACAGAAGATACAGGTTGCGTATTGTTCTCGCGTCCTTGTAACCCAACCGGCAACGTCCTCACGGATGAAGAGGTCAAAAAAATTGCCGATTTGGCTGCGCCTTATGATGTGCCAGTCTTGATCGATTCTGCGTATGCACCTCCGTTCCCGGCGTTAAATTTTACCGAGATGACGCCAGTGTTTGGAGAGAACATCCTGCACTGCATGAGCTTATCGAAAGCGGGGCTACCTGGAGAACGGATTGGGATTGCGATTGGGGATGAAAAGTGGATTCACGCGCTGGAGTGTTTCCAGACGAATATGTGTATTCATTCATCTCGGTATGGACAAGCGATCGCTGCCCGTGCGATTGAAACGGGAACGCTGGCAGAAATCGCTACCACGGTGATTCGCCCCTACTACCAGAAAAAATTTGATGTTGTAGAAAGCAGCATCGAACAGGCAATGCCCAAAGATTTGTCTTGGTTCCTGCATCGCGGCGAAGGAGCAATCTTTGCGTGGCTGTGGTTCCAAGATTTACCCATTACAGATTGGGAATTGTACCAGCAGTTAAAGCAAGTGGGTGTCATTGTTGTACCAGGTAGCTCTTTCTTCCCCGGATTGCACGAAGAATGGGCGCACAAGCAACAATGTATCCGTATTAGCCTGACTGCCACAGACCAGGAAATTGAAATCGGGATACAGCGCTTAGCAAAGGTGGTAGAGCAAGTATATTCAGTTGTTAAATGTTAGAAAGCCCTGCCGGACAGAATTCGCGGCGATGCAAACTAACTCAGAAAAGCGCGGACTTTTAGCAGCCTCTGTGTCGCTGCCCCTTCCAGTTATCAAAGCATTCACTCCCGTGTACACACATCTTTGGTTGAGTGGCAAAACGTTGATTGATTTCCCTTGCATCCCCCGATAAATTGGGGAACTTTGACTGGATTATCACCCCAATTTATCGGCGGGTTGGGGGAATCAAAACGGGACTGGCAAGTTCAAGAAGATTTGTGCGTACACGGTAGGGCATTAAAGAGAATACAGAATACGGAATACAGAAAGCTGATGACCAATGACCAGTGGTTAGAAATTGGCACAATTGTTGCCGCTCAAGGGATGAAAGGGGAGTTGCGGGTGTATCCGGAGTCCCAATTCCCAGAACGCTTTGAGGAACCGGGAGAGCGTTGGATGTTGCGACCGGGCGAGACAGAACCGCAGCCAGTAAAATTGGTCAAAGGGCGATATATAGATGGTAAAAATCTATACGTTGTCCAGCTGGCTGAGGTAGAAAATCGGGATCGAGCGGAGGCACTCACTGGAACCAAGTTAATGGTGAAAGCTTCCGATCGCCCTATCTTGGCAGAAGATGAATACCACGTTCTAGACTTAATTGGCTTGGAGGTTTTCCTTCAAGAATCGGGAGAAAACTTGGGCGTGGTGGTGAATGTATTTCCGGCTGGCAATGATTTACTGGAAGTGCAGTTGCACCAGCAACCTGTAGCTGTTGCGCCAGAGGATGAGCCGGAACTACCCCAGAAAGGGGAAGTCAATCGAACCAGTAAAAAACGGAAACTTCGACCGAAGGAGCCGAAGCCGGTTACAATTTTGATTCCTTTTGTGAAAGCGATCGCGCCCGTGGTAGACCTGGAGAATCGGCGAATTGAAATTACGCCACCACCTGGATTGCTCGAAATGAATCAGGACGTTTGAATTTTTTCAGAATCCTCGCGCGATCGCAACCAAGCCTCTATTTCACAAGATAACTTTCACAAAAAAACTTCGCAAAAGAATCATGCCGTCCTTTAGGGGACGGCATGGCGACGCTAACGATTCTTTATTACTTGCTCAATGCGGGGAAAGTAATTACCAAAGCGCTGGCACAGGCGCTGCCTGAGTCGTCTCAGGTTCGGTTTGAGTCGTTGTTGTTTCTGGAGCCGTTGTTGTCTCTCCAGTGATTGTTGTCGGCGCAGGAGACGGTGTTGTCTGCACTGTTCTTTGCTGAGTTGTCGTCTCTTCCACCCGACGGGTTCTGTTGAGGCGAGTGGTATCTGTCGTATCGGCTGTAACCATACTCACATTGCTAGCCATATTCTGGTCATCCAATGTGGCGCTAATCTCCATTCCTGGCATCAGGTTCAACCGGGTTAGATCCTCTGGTGTAAGCATCATATCTCTGGTTGTACCGTCTGGTAGTGTCAGCGTGACTACATTGCCCTTAATGCTTCGGACGGTTCCTCTAACTAATTGACTGGCGTCAGTTGGGCTAGGAGTGGTTGTGTCGGTGTTGGTTTGGCTGAGGAGCTGCCTGGATTCACCTTCTGCTGGGCGAGCGATCGCTGGAAACACCGATACTGCGGAGAGTAACAGTGTTAGCATCGTACCTGTCAATACTTTGGTTTTTGGCAAACGCATTACACCCTCACTTTAAAATATTTGGGTAATAAACTTGACTATTGGCAACAGTTGTAGTTAGCAACGGATGAAAACACCCAGATTGTTTTCCAAATCCTATCTATACTCGGCTAAAGATTTACTCTACCGGAATATATAGGTCATCACGAGTAGGTCTGGGAATAAAATCTAACTTTGTGAACCTTGACACTACTGAGAAAATCCAATTTCAAATTAAGTCAGCTAGTTCAGTGTGATTTACAGTTTTGATCTCAGATAATAATTCGATAAGAGTCGTTGACCAGGGAAAAGAGAGGACAGGAATGCTCGGAGGTAAATTACCATCTGGAAGCTTCAAGCTGCTGTGCTTCAGTGCAGCCATTCTATTGCTGGGCGTTCGGCAGCAGACGGCTGCCTCAGTTCCAATACAAGCTTTGGCAAGTACCAGAGAGGCAATGATTGAATTGCCTGTTTCGGAACCAAAATTGCCTCCACTGGGGGCACCCTCTCTCTATCTGCCTTTAGAGGAACTCTCCCCAGCGAGTACCACGCCTGATACTCATTTAGTGATTAAATTAAGCGATCGCCGCGTCTATGTCTACCGCGACAATCAAGTGAAAGCAAGTTATCCCATCGCCGTCGGGAAAAAAGGTTGGGAGACGCCTACAGGCACATTCAAGGTGACGCAAATGCTACGCAATCCAGCTTGGCAGCATCCTTGGAATGGAAAAGTCGTTCCTCCAGGCGCAGATAATCCTTTAGGAGCCAGGTGGATCGCTTTTTGGACGGATGGACGCAATTTTATCGGGTTTCATGGCACCCCCCAGGAGAAACTCGTGGGACAGGCCGTCTCCCACGGCTGCGTCCGGATGCGGAATCAGGATATCTTGGCTTTGTACGCACAGGTAGACATCGGAACACCTGTAAAAGTAGAGCCTTAAAGCCTTAAAATTGCCTTTAATTTTTCATTAAACTAAGGGCAACAAAATCTCAAATTCAGTGCCTATAGCTGGTTTGGCTTCTGTGCTGGAATTGTTAGAAGCAGAGTACCCCTGGGGAGAGCCATCCTCAGGGCATACGCTGTGCGAGTCGCCCTGAGGGGAGGCACTACGCGATCGCATTCTTAATTTTCCACCGTGCTTCGCCGTCACAATCTGATAACTCACCGATAAACTCGTTTCTTTCGCAGAGCGTTTCTCCACAGAAAAAGACTCAAGAATTTGCTGGTGTACTTCTGGAGACATTCCAGGGCCATTATCGGCAATGCGAATGGAAACCCAGCGCGAATCAGAAAATCCACTTTGGCTTGCCTTAGACGAACAAACTTCTGTCGTGATTTCGATTCGAGGCTTCTGGTGGGTATTGGATGGCAATGTTCCTCGGAAATCCTCAGTAAACTGCTGAACTACTGCTTGATTAATCAATGCATCAATCGCATTCGTGAGGATATTCATGAAAACCTGGTTCAATTGACCCGCATAACATTGTACCGGCGGCAAATGACCATAATTTCTGATAATTTCAATTTCGCTGCTTACCCGACTTTTTAAAAGTAAAAGAATACTATCTAAACAAGCGTGCAAATCAGCAGGCTTGGGATAAACATCATCAATATGGCAAAAGTTTTGCAGACTCATCACTAGCTTTTTCAATCGTTCAGCTCCGGAGCGGATGCTGGCAATCGAGCGGGGCAAGTCTTGTTGGACAAACTCAAATTCTATCTCTTCTTTGAGAGCCGCAATTTCTTCAGGAATCTCCGGCAAATGTGTCTCATAAGCAGACAGCAATTCGGTTAAGTTCTCAGTATAAGCGGAGACATAGGTTAAGTTCCCCCAAATAAAGCCAACCGGGTCTAAAATTTCGTGGGCAACTCCATCCACTAAGCGGCCTAAGCTTGCCATTTTCTCACTTTGAATCATCTGAGCTTGGGTGCGTTCATATCGCACCTGAGCTTCGATTCCCCGGATTTGCCAGGAAACAACATTCAAGTCCTGAACATCTAACAGCCAATAGTCAGATTCTCCAACTTGCACCACGACGGGTTCTCCCAGAAATTCAGGCGATCGCCGCAGCGCCTGCTGGGTTGCCGTCAAAATCGGCGTACTATCGGGAAGGATTAAAACCTCAGATTGGACGTACTTGTAGAGGATGTGCAGCGGTTTGTGCAGAAACAGCTCTAGTCGATGAGGACGGATCAGATATTCCAAAAGCCGTCGCCGCGAAATCATCCCGGCAAACTGACCTTGTTCGAGCAAGATAGCTCCTGGCAGCAGGGGATGCTTCTCAAAAATTCGGGCAACCTCCACACCCACGCAGCTAGGTTTCACCTGAAAGGTATACAGCGGAAGTTCCCCAAGAGTTGACTCTATGGAGAGATCGCGATCGCTCCCTTGGGACAAGGACGGAAGTGATATAAATCCGTTTGGTACCGACACACAACGCCCACAAATGCAGCAGTGAGGCTGGAATCAGCCATGACCATAGACTACCATTTTCAGCAGTTGCTCCACCCGTCCTTGAGGTTAATTTCTGCTACTTTTTTCAGAAAAATTATTACCCAGCTTCTTAAACGAGTGGCAATCGGATCTCGAATTCTGTACCCATCCTTGGTTGTGAATCTTCTCTTCCTCTTGGATTGCCTAGCAACTCGCGTCCGCTAGCCCCAACAGATAGCCTTTCTGATGGCGGATACGAATCTGCTATTTCTACTCCTACTGAGGAAGCTAGGGGCACCGGCAACGCATTAGGCAATGCTTTAATTACGGGGGAGGTGCTAGAAGCAACATACGTTAAAGGCGAGCAGTCTTCTGGGCATACACGCGATCGCACCGATAAATGACCCCCGTGTTTCTCGGTAACAATTTGATAACTAATTGCCAACCCCAATCCCGTTCCCTTACCCACCGGCTTTGTGGTGAAAAACGTCTCAAAAATCCGCTCCTGAATTTCTGGTGGAATTCCCGGTCCATTATCTGCAATCCGAATCGCTACCCATTCAGAATCTTCGATTTCTAAAACTTCCGTCGTAATCTCTATTTGGGGTTGCCAATCCGACCCATCAGTGACTTGCTCTTTGAGCGCATCAATCGCATTACTAATAATATTCATAAATACCTGACTCAGTTGCCCTGAGTAGCAATTCACTAGGGGCAAATCGCCATAATTTTTAATTAATTCAATTCCCTGTTTAAGGGAATTATTTAAAATCAATAAAGTACTTTCAATACACTCGTGCAAGTCAATGGGCTGCCTTCGGTTCTCATCCATATGAGAAAAATTTTGCAAGCTCTTAACAATTTTTGTTAGTCGCTCTGCACTCAGCTTCATACTCTTTATTAATTTAGGCAAATCCTCTAAAAGAAACTCAATCTCCATTTCTTCTTTCAGTTCCTCGATTTTACTTGAAGGTTTGATTTCTTTTTCATAAGCTGCCAATAAACCTATTAAGTTTTGGTAATACTTTTCCACAAAACCGAAATTCCCATTAATGCAGTTAATCGGATTTCTAATCTCATGGGCAACCTCAGCAACTGTCCGCCCCAAACTTGCCATTTTTTCAGTTTGCAACATCTGAGCTTTGGTTTGCTCATTCAGCAACTCAGTTGTCAACTCATGAATTTTGGACTGCGCTACCAGTAATTGATGTACATCCAGTAATCGGTAAATTCCCGGCGCTAACTCTACCACAATCGGTTCATAGAGTAACTCAGGAGGTCTTTGCAAAGACTGCTTTGCCGCCGCTACAATTAACGTGTCGCCAGAAAGTTTCAAAACATGGGTGCTGGCAAATTGATATAAAGCCAGTAAGGGTCGCCTTAAAAATAATTCCAGTCCATAAGGACGGCTCATTTGTTCTAAAAATCGCCGCCGCGAAATCATTCCGGCAAACTGACGGTCTATCGTTAAGATGACGCCTGGTAACAGCGCATTTGTTTGAAATTCTTTGTTGACTTCCTGCCCCAAACTAGAAACTTCTATCTGAAAATCGTATAGGGGCAGTTCTTGAAGGGTTGACTCTAAATTGAGGTTTTTTATCTGAGACAGCGGGAGAACTGATAATTCCGACGGGGATTCTTGGCAAGCCATCATAAATTACCTCAATTAGTTCTTTGCTGTATAAGAAAATGCAAAATCTACTTGATTCCCACATTCTACTGAATTTAATTTATAAATTTTACAGGTAGAACCTTTGTTTATTTTTAAATTCAATTTAAAGTTTAGATTAAGTTTTGGTTAAAAATGACTATTTTAGGCTTTTTTGAATTGTGATAGAGCTGAAATACTTTACACTTTTACTGAACTAAAACAACTCTATATATTTATTTAAAAATAGAATAATTCTTTATTCAAGAACTTGCAGATGGCTCAGAAATGGATGAGCGATCGCGCGGAATACGAAGCAGATGACCTTGAGACCGATCTCGCCCAGTCTGTTTTGCTTGATAAAGCTTTTCGTCCGCCGCTGCAACCAGCATTGCAGGTAAAAAAGTTGAGCTAGGAAAGATTGTGGCAACGCCTAAACTCAGGGTGATGTACTCGCTTACATCTGAGCAAACATGAGCAATCTTCAAGGCTTTCACAGCCAGTCTGATGCATTCTGCGATCTGAAGGGCACCCTCAAGTGAGGTGTGCGGCAAAATCACGGCAAATTCTTCGCCCCCATAGCGTGCCACTAAATCTTCTGGCCCCTGCACCGCTTGCTGGATGGCACCTGCAACCTGTCGCAAACTGTCATCACCCGCTTGATGACCGTAGGTATCGTTGTACTTTTTGAAGAAATCAACATCGCACAGGATCAGCGATAATTCTGAATGATTCGCTTGGATCTGTTGCCAACAAGATTCGAGATAGCCATCAAAACGGTGTCGGTTAGCAACCCCAGTCAAACCATCAGAAGTGGCAAGGTGCAGCAATTGTTGGTTGGCTGCTTCCACATGAGTATAAAGTTGAGTGAGCAATTCAGTTGCCAATTCGTGAATTTGCGACTGAGCGATCAGTAATTGATGTACGTCTAATAATCGATAAACGTGCGGCGCGACTTCCACCACAATCGGTTCATAAAGTAACTCAGCCGCTCGTTGCAAAGATCGACGCGCCGCCGCCACAATTAATGTATCGCCGGTCAGAATCAAAGTTTCCGTTTCGGCGGAGCGATATAAACACTCAATGGGACGTTTGGAAAATAGTTCTAATCCGTAAGGACGGCTCATGTATTCCAAAAATCGCCGCCGTGAAATCATCCCAGCTAATTGACCCTGCTTCATCAAGATAACGCCTGGAAGTAACGGATTAGCTTTAAAAATCTGAGTAACTTCCCAGCCAACTTGATGATATTCAATCTGACAATCGTGAAGCGATAGCGATCGCAGCGTGGACTCCAAACACAAGTCTTGCTGGCTTCGATTGGATGACAAAGGAAGTGATAAAAATGCGTTCAGCACAGGGTACCCCGCTGCATGAAAACGCAGCAATGGAAGCTTGCGTATACTTCATGCATAGGATAGCATTTTCACCAGCAATCGTCCGTGTTACAAACGACAAAGGTTCTGTAAACTCCGTAAATTTACGGTAAAGCTACAGGCGGATTCGGCAGAACGCGAGCAACTTTTGGTAACAGGGTTCGTCCACTAGCACATTCAGAGAACCTAGTGATGAGTAGTAATAACCGCTAAAATGTCTTGGCAACCTCATAAAGCTAAAAAAGGCTTCTCACGATCCAAAGCATGAATCAACTGCACAACGCTTTCACCTTATTTTTGAGTTTGCTGGTAGAGGCAATGCCTTTCTTACTGCTGGGGGTTTTGCTCTCCGGTTTGCTCATGTTGTGGATCGATGAGGGCAAGCTGATTTCTGTCATGCCGAAAAACCCTATTTTGGGGGCATTTGTAGGTAGTTGTGCGGGCTTTTTGTTCCCGGTGTGTGAGTGCGGCAACGTTCCGGTGGCGCGGCGGTTGCTGATGCAGGGAGTGCCTGCGCCCGTGGCAGTTGGATTTTTGCTAGCGGCACCGACCATTAATCCGATCGTGATCTGGTCAACCTGGGTAGCGTTTCGAGATCAGCCAGAAATTGTCGTGTTGCGGGTGGTATTTTCTCTATCAATCGCGACGATTATTGCCTCGGTTTTCAGCGTTCAGTCCAATCTGAAGCCGATACTACAACCCGCGATCGCTTGCGCCATACCTCAGATGCAAACTCAAGGGGCACGGGAAGACGACACTCCCACCTTGTTAAAATCCGGCACGTTTTGGCTGGGACAACCGCAACCAGCAATGAGCGCTGTTGGCATCTCCGGCGGGATGGGTCAATCGATTACGTCAAAACCCTTGCCTTTCAAGCTGCGGATGTTCCTTGATAATACAGTCCAAGAGCTGCGGGAATTGGGAGGCGTGTTAATTTTGGGAAGCGCGATCGCAGCGGCGATTCAGGTACTCGCTCCCCGCGAACTAATCCTCAGCTTGGGTCAGGGGCCAATCACCTCCATCCTTGCCATGATGGGATTAGCGGCTCTGGTGTCAATTTGTTCAACGGTCGATTCCTTTTTTGCCCTTTCCTTTGCCACAACATTTACCAGCGGCTCCTTGTTAGCCTTTCTGGTATTTGGCCCCATGATTGACCTCAAAGGCATCGGTTTGATGTTATCCATTTTCAAACCCAGAGCTGTGTTTTACCTGTTTGGTCTTGCAGCTCAGCTGACTTTTATAATGACTCTCTTGTATACGTACTTTTTCTAAGATTCGTGGTTAGTTGCTAATGGCGAATGGAACAAAGGTTTCCGAACAATTAGCAATTAATCCAGTCTTGAATTAGCAATTCGCACCCTTACCAATGACCAATCAACCAAAAATTATTTCTCAAAAATTTATAATTCCTGCTTTGGATGTCTTAGCACTAACCGCTTGGGGAGCCTTGCTCCTGAAATATTGGTTCACGGGTCAGTTATACCTGCTGATTCACCGAGATTACTTTAAATTTGTCGTTGTCACTGCCATCTGCTTGTTAATTATGGCGGCGTTGAGCGCTATGCAACTGATGGGGAAAGTGTTGAATAACCGGAAGGAAAGTCGGTCGGTGGCAGTTCTTCAGCACATCACCCTATTTCCTCCCGGTTGGAGCAGTGTATTGTTGCTGTTGACGGCAATCGCCGGTTTATTGGTTGCCCCCCGCGCATTTACCTCAAACACAGCGCTCGATCGGGGGATTACGGACTCTTTGACCTTGACACGAGCGCAACCCCAATCATTTCGCTCTTCAACAAGACCGGAAGAGCGATCGCTCATCGACTGGGTACGGACACTCAACTTCAACCCAGAACCCGATACCTACACGGGTCAGAAAGTTAAAGTGAAGGGATTTGTCGTTCATCCCCCAAAACTCTCCGAGCAATATCTGTTAATTTCGCAATTTGTGATTACCTGCTGTGCCGCAGATGCTTATCCCGTGGGACTTCCGGTAAAACTCACTCAAAACCGGGCAGCTTATGCGCCTGATACTTGGTTAGAAGTTGAAGGTGAGATGATGACCGAAACTCTAGAAGGCAAACGCCAACTCACCATCAAGCCAAATTCCCTTAAAAAAGTAGAAGCACCGAAGAACCCGTATGATTATTAGACGATTTTAGATTTTAGATTGGCGAGGGCGAAGGCAGTGATGAATCGAAAATCAAAAATCGAAAATCGAAAATGGGTGCAACCTGTTGACCGTCTGGCGCTAGCGCTGATGCTAGTGCTAAGCGTAGTGATTGGGCTAGTGGTATGGGGTGGCGATGCCTGCGGCACGAACTGTTTGTTCGTTACCGGGCCTCGCGTGCGGGATTTCAACTGGCAGGGTGAAAAAGTAGGTGTCGAGGATACTTCCTTTATCCTCACCTTTAGCCGCCCGATGGAACACAGCAGCGTGGAAGCAAATCTGCGAATCGCTCCACCCCTGCCGGGTAAATTCAGTTGGGCGGGGCGGAAGATGTCTTATACCCTTACTTCCCCAGTATCCTATGACACCGACTATAAAGTGGAATTACAGGGGGCGCGAGAGCGCTTAGGCACTCAAGGGAAAACGGGGAAGGCAATTCAACCGTTTACGAGTCAGTTTCGCACCCGCGATCGCGCTTTTATCTACCTGGGCGTTGAGAAAGAAGAACAGGGACAGTTAATCCTCTACAACCTCACCCAAAACAAAAAAACTGTGCTGACGCCTAAAGACCTAGTGGTGATGGACTTTAAGGTGTATCCAGATGGTGACAAGGTTTTGTTTTCTGCCGCCGACGCGACGAATAACCAACCCGGTGTATCAGCACAACAACTGTATACCGTCAGCACCGGACTCCATTACAAAACCAAAGGAAAATCTGAAAAGGATCTCGATCCCCCAGGCAGAATGAATCTGGTTTTAAATAATGAAAACTACCAGAATCTCAAATTTGACTTAGCGGCGGATGGACAAACAATTGTTGTTCAGCGGGTGAACAGCCAAAATCCAGCCGAATTTGGCTTGTGGATAGTCCGACCGAATGCACCGCCGCAACCGTTGAATAACCAACCGGGCGGAGATTTTTTGATTGCGCCGGATAGTGCCTCGGTGGCAAGCGCTCAGGGAGAGGGAATCGCGATTCTGCCGCTGACACCGGGAGCCAAACCGCTAGATTTTCTGCCTAAGTTTGGGATGGCGCTGGATTTTGCCAGAGATGGCTCAGCCGCCGCGATGGTGAAATTTAACACAGATTACACGCGATCGCTCTTTTTAGTCACCAACCAAGGCGCACAGAAAGAACTGCTGCGGACAAATGGCTCAATACTCAACTGTCAGTTTGCTCCCTATAAGGAAACGCTCTACTGCCTGCTGACTCAGTTACTCCCAGGAGAAGAGTACCAAGAACAGCCTTACATTGCGGAAATTGACCTCCAAACAGAGAAAGGGACTCTGGATGCAAAGGCGATCGAGCCGCTGTTGCTCCTGCCAATCCAGCGGGATATTCGGATGAGTCTGGCACCGGATGGGTTAGCGCTGCTGTTCGACCAAGTTGTGACCAACGAGACAGCAGCCACGGCAGACGGTTTGAGAACCAGTGAAGGACAAGCGATCGCCACCAGTCGCCTTTGGCTGCTTCCCCTGAGCGAACCAGACGCTGCACAACCCAAAGCCCAGCTCCAACCAGAGCCGCTGCCTTTCCCTGGGTTTCATCCGCACTGGATACCATAAAAGAGCCAATTTTTACTCATTTAAAAGGCAAAATAAAGAAGGAAATCCCTGAAAATTTTGCCTTTTAAATTTTTTATTTTTAAAATTTAATAATTTTTATCCTGCAAGGGTGTGCAAATACATAATTTCCTCGATCGGTACCGACAAGGAGAACGCGATTTCTCCTATGTAGACCTCAGTGGAGCCAGCCTCGGTGGGGTCAATCTCCGCGATATAAACTTAACCGGAGCTAACTTGAGCGGTGCCAACCTCAGCTGGGCTTCTCTGAACCAATCCAAGCTCATCGGTGCTTGCCTGCGCCAAGCCGATATGCGGAGCGTCACCCTCACAGGTGCCAATCTTAACCAGGCAATTTTGAGTCGCGCTCGGATGGTGAAAGTGGACTTGCGTTTAGCCACTCTCCAAGAAGCCGACCTCAACTGGGCGGTGCTTCAAGAAGCCGACTTGAGCGGTGCTGACTTATGTAGAGCGAAGCTGGATCAAATCAATCTCGAAAATGCCAAACTTAACGGCACTCAGTTAATCGAAGCCGAGTTAATGGAGGCAAATCTCCGTCGCGCTAGCTTGATTGGTGCAAACCTCAGCGGTGCAAATCTCCGGGAAGCGCATTTAGAAGCTGCGAATTTACGAGATGCGGTTTTAGTCGGCACTAACTTGACGGAAGCCGACCTCAGCGCTGCCTACCTACGGGGGGCAAATTTGACTGAGGCAGACTTGCATCGGTCAATTCTCATCGGTGCCGATTTGAGCGAAGCGATTCTTAATAGTGCTGACTTGAGTCGGGTGAATTTGACGGGAGCTTATTTACTCAAAGCCAGCTTGCGAAAAGCTTATTTACTCCGAGCGATCTTGCAGGATGTGTATTTGTTGCGTGCCGACCTGAGCGAGGCAAATTTACGTGGAGCGGATCTGCGGAAAGCTGATTTGAGCGGGGCATACCTGGGCGACTGCACGATGTCTGAGGCAAATTTGGGCGACGCCTATCTGCTAGAAAGTCATCTGATTCGCACTAATCTCGACCAGGCGCAATTGACCGGCTGTTGCATCAGTAACTGGCATCTTGAGGATGTCGATCTTTCTAAGGTGGAGTGCCGTTATGTTTTTACCCGGTTTAATTACGCGACTAAAAAACCGACTGAGCGCTTTCCAATCGGTCGGGATTTTGAGCCGGGGGAATTTGGCAAGGACGATAGCACCGGGGACGCGGAGGGTGCGGAGGGTGCCACTACCATAGAAGTTTTTTTGAAAGAAGCTCCGAATTGGGAAGCGCTGGTGTTTACTTTGGCTCAGGTGCAACTCGATTCTCCTGACTTGCAACTCAGTATTAAGTCTTACCAACCCCAGGAGGAGCAGTATCTGCTAAAACTGGCGTCGAGTCATTTTGTGAATGCGAAAACTCTGTCTCAACGAGTTTTGCAGATCTACCCGGAGATGCTCCAGTTGGTGGAGTCTAAGCGACAAGCGATCTTGGATCTGCTGGAAATCAAGGTTCGCCCAGAAAATCCACCTGTAACGCTGAAGGTACCGCCACCGCCACCGCCACCGTTACTACCGTCGCCTCCACCCGATTATCGGCTGCGGATTTATCAAGAGGTGGTGAAACAGATCCAACTGATTATCCTCTCCCAAGCGCCAGAGCAGTTGGTCGAAAGCGTGCAGCGGTTGTTGAATTTCCTGAAGAACGAGGGGATCTCGACCGAAGAAATCCAAAAGACAATGATTAGTCAGGCGCTGGTAAAGCGAGCAAAGCAAGACCAGACGTTCCAAAAGCAGTTGTTGCAGTGGGAGAAGACGGCGGATGAAACGGTGCGTTTTTCAATGGTGGGGGAGTCACTCCGGTTAGCGATCGCGCTCATTTGGCCCCACCTTCCGCAAAAATAGAGTTGTCTATGTAGATGAGACAGCTCTAGCTTTCCCACCCGCGTTCAACCTGGTACGCTCAAGGGAGGCGCTGGTGATACCGTGTATGCGATCGCTGAATAAAAATTCCCACAACCATCTCTTCATCAAGCTAATTCCCTATTTATTATTCTTGGGGATTTTGGGGATAACGCTGCTTTCTTTGCTTAGCTTAGTTGGCTGGAATATCTTTTTAGAACAGCTTTCTCACTTTAAACTGCAATATCTCATTGTAGGGTTAGTGTTATTTGCCTTACTCTTACTGACTCGCAAAAAACTCTTAATCTTGATTAGCCTATTTTGTATTTCTCTACTTTTGGCCGAGATACTCCCTTGGTATATTTCTCTATCGCCAAAACCGGGGAATAATATTGAATCTATCCGAATTTTAAGCTCTAATCTGAATACGCAAAATAAAAGCTATTCAAAAATATTGTCTGTCGTTAGAAAAGAAAAACCAGAAATTGCTGTCTTTTTAGAAGTTAACGACGCTTGGATAAAACAATTAGATTCTCTTCTTGATATTCTTCCCTACTCTATTAAAAAACCTAATCCTTATAATCTAGGTATCGCCGTTTATAGTAAGCAGCCTCTCACCAACGCTTCTATCAATCTTTTTGGGACAGATAAAAATAATAGTATTGTTGGCAACTTTACGATGAACGGACAATTGATTTCCCTGATTGCCACTCATCCGCTACCGCCCGTCAAACCTACCTTCTTTCATTCTCGGAATCAACAGCTAGACAAAATCAGCCAATATATACAAAAATTGAAAACCCCAGTTGTAATGGTTGGGGATTTAAATATAACTATGTGGTCTCCTTATTACAAAAGATTTATCAATAAAACTGGGCTGCATAATGCCCAGAAAGGATTTGGGATTCTACCGAGTTGGCCGACAAAAGCTTCCTATTCCCAAACTCTCCCACCTTTCTCTTTTGTATTAGCCATTCCTATCGATCATTGTTTAATCAGTCCGGAAATTAAAGTTAAGAATATTCGCACTGGGTCAAATGTTGGTTCAGACCACCGACCTTTAATTGCAGACTTGGTAATTTCACAGGAAAAGAAATGAACCATTTTAGGCGCAAAGAACACAAAATATATAAGTGAGGGCAATGGTAGGCAAATCGAGAGTGGAAGCGATCCAATACGTCTCCCTTAGCGGTGTTCGCTCCTTCGAGATCCCTCCCCTAGCCCCTGAAAAGAGAGAAAATTTGCCCCTTTTGTTAATCAAAGTTGGGGGATCGAGCCTTAACCCAAAAAGATTGGGAAACGATCCCTAGAAAAAGGATAAATGTTTGCCAATAGACTCGACAGCAGATTATCCTAAAGAACGCAATTTATGAGTTTTGGGCGGTTAAAAACCATTGTTTGAAAATATTAATGTTTCTATGGGTAGCAGAGGCAGTGACGACAAAACGGCCGGTCATCAGTTTGATGGTTGGTCGCTAGAAGAGCGAAATCCCGATGTGATTAAAGCTTGGATGCCGGTATGGGAATGGTTCTACCGCCACTATTTTCGGGTTCAAACGGATGGCTGGCATCATATGCCCCCCGAAGGGAAGGCACTAATTGTCGGTTCCCATAACGGAGGCTTGGCTTCGCCGGATACCTCGATGTTTTTGTATGACTGGTTCCGTCGGTTTGGCTACGAACGATTAGCTTATGGACTCATGCATCCGTCTGCTTGGAAAACTCCCATCTTCGCAGTGCCCGCTGCCCAGGTAGGGGCGCTGATCGCGCATCCGAAAGTAGCGATGGCTGCCCTTCAGAAGGGTGCATCTGTACTCGTCTATCCTGGCGGGGCGGAGGATATGTTCCGTCCTTACAACCAGCGTTATCAAATTCATCTTGCAGGGCGAAAGGGGTTTATCAAACTGGCACTGCGGGAAGAAGCGCCAATTGTGCCGATTATTTCTCATGGTGCCCACGAGACGCTGATTGTTCTAGCAGATTTCTACCAGCAGGTGCGACAACTGCATGAATGGGGCTTTCCCTGGAAGTTAGATGCTGACACAGGTGTCTTTCCACTTTATTTAGGGTTGCCTTGGGGGGTGGCAATTGGCCCGATCCCGAATTTTCCGCTGCCCGTGCAAATTCATACCCGTGTCCTCGCCCCGATTGTGTTTGAACGCTATGGTCGTGCAGCAGCGAGCGATCGCGCTTATGTGAATGCTTGCTATGAAAAAGTTTGTACCCAGATGCAACTTGCACTAGACCGTTTGGTTCTAGAAGTTAGCGCGGGGCAATCATCGGCACCCTAAAAACGCACCGGAAGAAACAAACGACAAAGAACCCAGAGAAAAGAATACAAGAGGGCGATCGCACTGGGGATCTTCCCCTCCCAACTCACTTTTTCACCCAGTAGCGGCAAATTGATGAGGGCGAAGCACGCTTGAGAGTAGCGCTGCTTCGCGACCCCGCGACGAATCATCTATATTGATTCATCCTCGGTATCGTGATAGAGATGAGGACGTGAGGGTGCCAAAGCTCAAGTGAATCTAACAGAAGCAATCGAGATGGAAACAAGGGGGTTGAGATGAGCATAGAGAGTTATGCACCACCAGTGAACCAGCTGCTCACCTATGGCAATTGTGCCGAGATGGACTTCGACAATTGGCCTGATTATCTAGAACTCGGTATTGCCCCTAAGGACATTCCTGACTTGATCCGCATGGCAACAGACAACGAGTTATATCGGGATGATGAAGATACTCTCGAATCCTGGGCACCTATTCATGCGTGGAGAGCGTTGGGACAACTCCGCGCTGAGGCTGCCATTGAGCCGCTCATGGGCTTGTTTGAGAAAGAGGAAAGCAACTATTGGGAATGGATTGCCGAAGAACTGCCATTAGTCTATAGCATGATCGGGCAAGTGGCGATTCCGTCTCTGGCGGCTTATCTAGCGGATACCTCTCAGGCGATATTCCCCCGCACAACTGCTCTTAACTGTCTGGAAGACATTGCAATCGATCATCCTGAGGCTCGTCCTGAGTGTGTTGCGATTTTCACCAATCAACTGGAATCGTTTGCAGAAAACGGCCCAGAATTTAATAGCTTTCTCATCGGTTCCCTGGTCGATCTGAAGGCGGTAGAGTCCGCGCCACTGATGGAACGAGTCTTTGCTGCCGATACCGTGGATCGTTTCTTGGTAGGAGACTGGGATGATGTGCAGGTGGATTTGGGCTTGAAGTCGCCTGAAGAATTACCGAAGAAAAAATTTAACCGGAGCTTTCAAGGAATGGGGATCGGCGCTTCTGGCTTCACGGGTTCATCAATTTCTCAGGAAGAGAAAGGCTTTCGCCCTGGAAAGAGCGATCCCAAAGCCAAATCTAAAAAAAAGATGTCCAAGGAGTCACGCAAGAAAAACCAGAAAAAACGGAAGTAATGCGATCGGGGCGCTAACGCGATCGCGTCTGACTCAGCTGGGGTCAACGATATATTTTTGCTCCAGTGGTACGTTGTGCGATCGCTCATCAGTTGCCTCTGCCTCTGATTCGGTATTCGCGATCGCCTGCACAGATTCTATAAACTGGTTATCCAGCAGAAAAACTCCTCTGGCAAAACGGACGCTCCAATATCCCCCTGGACGCCGATCAACAACGACACCCTCTTCCCCAAGCTGAATCACATCAGGAGGACGCAGCATTGGCATCGGTTCCGCTGTTTTAACGTAAGGCGGCAACGTTACTACACGGACTCGCTCACCAATTACAAATTCTTTAGACATCGGTTTTTCGGTAATGAGTAGTTGAGAATTATCAGTAGTCATTAGTTCTAAGTTCCTTGGTAGTGAAACTAATGACAACTAACTAATGACTACCTATCAAATATTCAAGGCGCTTGCCAAATCTTTTGATGATATTGCTCTACATTTCTGTAGGGATCTTCAGCAGGGTGAGCATGATCGTGACTATGCCCATGCCCATGCCCATGCCCATGATGAGAATGATCGTGGGCGGGAGTGTGCCCGTTACTATTGCTATTGGCTGCTATCCTGAATTTGCACATTTCGCAATTCATTTGCACTTGCCCCAACTGCGTCTCAATTTCTCGTTCTCTTAATACAGACAACAACTGAGGGTGAATGCCCATTTCGGGCAGGCAAGTCATGGAAATATCCGGGTATTGCTCCTGCTGTTGCGCGGTGATGTCGAAAATCTTTTTAACTAAGACTCCGGTAAATAGGAAGTACGGCAAGACGATAATGCGTTTAGGCTCGTAGAGTCTAGCACGGCGAAACCCTTCTTCCAGACGGGGATGGGTAATGCCGATAAAGCAAGTTTCAACGGTGGCGTAGCCGCTACCTTCCCACAAAATCCGGGCAAGCTTATAAACATCGCTGTTAGCGTCAGGATCGCTAGAACCGCGACCGACAAAGAGCAGTACCGTTTCTGAGCGATTGTACTGGGGTTGGTCTAATTCCGAAAGACGCGATCGCCACAAATCCAAAATCCCTGGCGTAATCCCAAAATGACGCCCATAGTAAAACTTCACCTGGGGATGTCTAACCCTTGCTCGGTCTAACTCATTCGTAACATCAAACTTATTGTGTCGAGCTGCAAATAGCAAAATCGGCAACACCGAGAGTTCCGTATAACCCTCTTCTACACAGCGATCCACCCCCTCCTGTATCGTGGGGGTAGTGAGTTCTAGAAAACAAGGTAAAACAGGACGCGACGTGTCTAAACCTTGATACGCGGCAGCAAAATCTAGAAGACTCTGCCGTCCATCCTCATCTTTGGTGCCATGACCAACCATCAACAACGGACGGCGCAAAGGTAGCGGCGGCAATTGAATCGACTGGGGAGTAGGGGATTTCAGTCCCATGAGGTCGGTTGAATTTATACTAGGCATCAATTTGATTGCTCCTTTCCCGTGCAAGGCAGGAAGTTAGACTGTATGAAGGTACTAAGTAGGCATTCTGGCTTCCGAGAGTCACCTCGTTTACAGCTGCCGCACAGCCCCGGATTTGCACCGGCGTTTCCCCACGTTGTTACCCTTTACGTGTGCCTTGATATCTTAGCCGATCCGGTCACAGCTCAAAATCCAGGGGGAGGGGGTATTCCCAAGACTCTCCAGATGCCGGTTTTTGATGCCCCATCAAAACTGAAGGAAAATTTTTGCAACTTTATCGACTATCTTTCGCAAGTTGGGCGATCGAAGCAACTCTAGAATTGATTGACCGTTTGTTGCTTTTTTACAAAAGTGGGATGCTCCCATATTTTGTAGCTTATACAACCTTATCAATCTAAACAATTGCTGACTGCATGAAGCTAACCTCATACATAGAAGTCTGAAAAAAACACAAATTATCCATTACAAAATACCGCCCTGAACGCGACGACGTACAGCCAGTGCTAAGCCGGCAAAAACTAAGGAAGTCATGCTTGAAGGCTCCGGTGTAGATACAGGCGTAGCCTTTAATTTTACTCGACGCCCTGTTTGCATCGAGAGGGAAATCTTTGACGAGGTTGATGAAGAATATACTTGCCAACTGTTCAATTCTTTAGGTGGTGCAGTGAATTGCACCGACATTTCCCAATTATTGTCGAGCGAACCAATGGCTAAACCATCAGTGCAACAAGATCCCCAACCCTGATTTGAAGTAAAGACGGTGCCAGTGGAATTTGCAGTTGCCTCACCTAAATCATCTACAATTTTTAATTCCGCCGTATCTCCCAACAAGTTAAAGCTCATTTTAGCCGCTCCACCTGTTAGATTACCCGGCTTAGAATGAACGATAAACAGTGACAGCCCATCAATAGCATCTACAAAAAAAAGGTGAGATTGCTTAACCGTTAAACTCAGAGCTGGGTTATTAAAAGATGCAATATAACCTTTGCTGTAATGGTAGTAATTGGCTGCTGTTTTGATTGTACCAAAAGCTTCAATAAATCCTAAAATATTACTGTCAAAGTCTCCCAAGCCTGGTTTAGATTCTTGCGCGACCTTAAGCATCGTGGCTGCTTCGGCTTGTGGGGCAAAGAATGGCACAAACAGAGCGATCGCTACCAACCTCAAAAGATTTTTCACTACTTTTTCTTGTAAATTACCCTCTCAATAAGACAGCATACAATTATTTAAATGAAGTTAAAGTAAAGTCAATTTAATAAAATTGTAAACTTAGCAAGTGTTACATCTTCATCTCAGGAAAAATACGGATTTTTTTAAAGATAAAGATACAAGATACAGTCTAGAAAACTTGTGATCGCTCAGGGGCAACTGCGACAATATGCCTTACCCCTTGAAAACCAAGCGATGTTGCAAGAACGCGCTCGCATTGTTCCCCCTATTCACCACTCGTTTACATACATTCCAAGCGACCTGAATATCCCCTTAGAAGGAGCGCAAAAACATTTTCCAAGTGAATCTGTAAATTTATCCCTAGCAGATTAAGGATTGAATAATTGCAGAGATTCTTCTTTTAAAAGTCCTTTGGTTACTTTTATTTCCTTAAATCCTTTTGCAATAATTTCTTCACTAGGTAGATTGATTTGGGAAACGCCAGCCTCAATTAAGTCTTGAATTGAAGCTCCAAAAAATATTTCAGATATTCCTGCCCACACACAAACTGTTGTACACATTGGACACGGTTCGCAATTTGTATACAAGGTATAACCTTCTAAAGAAGAATTTTTGATTCTTGTGGTTAAACGGCGAATCGCGTTAAGTTCTGCATGGGCAGTGGGGTCATTATCTGTCTTAACAGTATTGTGGGCTTTGATAATTACTTGATTATCTTTAACAATCACTGCACCGTAAGGAGCATCTCCAATCCTTGCTTCTTCCAGTGCTAGTTTCATAAAATATTCTGGTTTCATCTTACTCCTGTAGTTAAAAATAATTCACTTTATCTTTGTATTTTTTTTATCTTTTTTTTAGTCAATGCAAGCAATTTTGCTCGATACCAAAATCCGAGCCAGCAGTGACGCGGCAATCATATAGGCTTGAACGGCTAGAGCTAGCATCGCAATTCTAAAACTCTTTAATTTATAAGGAATTATGCTTTATTTCCTTCCCTGTGATGTTACCTTAAACGACAAGGTGAACGTCTTCTTCCTATAGAGTGATGCTTGTCACTCCGTTATTTATTAATGTCTTCGCTTCTGGAAACTCTACTATGCGCTTGACTTCGCTCGATGTATTTCGAGGTATTGCCATTGCGGGAATGATTTTAGTTAATCAGGCAGGAGTTGCCGACCAAGTATATCCTTTCCTGAAACACGCAGAATGGCACGGCTGCACCCTCGCAGATTTGGTATTTCCCTTCTTTCTATTTATTGTCGGTGGGGCAATGACCTTTTCCCTTTCAAAATACGCGGAAGGGAACCGCCCTACAGCCGCTGTTTATAGACGAATTTTACGCCGAGCGGCGATTCTTTTTGCTCTCGGTTTGCTGCTGAACGGCTTCTGGAATTATGACGTCAGCACCATCCGCATCATGGGCGTCTTGCAGCGGATTAGCCTTGCCTACCTGCTGGCTGCTCTAATCGTTCTTAAGGTGCCACGTAAAGGACAGTGGGTACTCGCAGCACTGGTACTCATTGGGTATTGGGTGGCGATGTCTTTTATCCCAGTTCCCGATTTTGGCGCTGGTGTCTTAACGCGGGAAGGTAATTTTGGGGCTTATATTGACCGCTTAATAATTGGCACAGCGCATCTATATAAGGGAGATAATTTCAACTCAATGGGAGATCCTGAAGGTCTTTTCAGCACTCTTCCAGCGGTTGTCACTGTCCTCACCGGCTACTTTACGGTTGACTGGATACGCACCCAAGCAGTACACTCGCGCACCAGTATCGGTTTGGTCTTGTTTGGCATTGCTTGCCTAGCCGCTGGATGGGCGTGGGGGTTAGCGTTCCCGATCAACAAGAAACTGTGGACAAGTTCTTTCGTTCTTTTCACTACTGGTGGGGCATTGCTGTTGCTGGCAGCTTGTTATGAAGTGATGGAAGTGCGGAAGTTCCGCCGCTGGGGGAAGCCGTTTGAGGTTATGGGGTTAAACGCTATCTTCGCGTTCGTCGCCTCAGTTCTGCTGATTAAAATCCTGGCTAAAACCCACGTCGGAACCGGCGAAACTGCCCCAACTACCTACAACTGGATATATGAGAATGTCTTTCTGTCTTGGGCGGGAGCAATGAACGCCTCTTTATTGTTTGCCATCGTGACATTGTTGTTCTGGTGGGCGGTTCTGTACGCAATGTATCGCCAAAAGTGGTTTTTGAAAATTTGAGATAGCACTTCCTCATGACTCTATGAATGACCGGGATCACTTAGTTCTTAAGATGTTGTCACAATTTTTTCTAGCTTGCATCACTGGGGATCGTTCGGAAAAAGCTGAGAGTAGAGATATCAAATTCTTGATTTGACAATGACAGCTGAGTTTTTTCCGACCCAAGTGACTGTCGAGGATCTAGTTGCTCAGATATTCGTCTCCCGCCGGATTACTCCTGTGAACCAGTACCAGCTGAAAACTGTCCTGCTCACTAAAGATTGGCTAGACGAAGAAGAACAAACCATGCTCAACCGGCTATTTTATGGCGTCCGGCATGGTTTGCTGAAAGTAGGGGAATGAGTGAATCCTATTCAATAGGGTGGCAATAACCTACGGAATCCATGCAAGATGACCACAAGCATGAAAAACAGATTCCTCAGGAAAAGATTAGGTACGGGCAGAAACAATGCTCGTTGTTCTACACCCCGCTCAGAAACCTCAGTTAATCTCCTTCCCAATATTTCCATCCAATTAATATTTCTCGGCATTTCCCAAAGACCATCAAGCCACAGGGAGGGAATGCCAGCTTTGCCGACAGATGCCCCGATAATTCCGCCTAAAATTGCCGCTGTGGTATCTGTATCCCCGCCGCAACGAACAATTTCTAGGATGGCGGTTTGATAATCTTGCTGATATCTCAACCAGGCATAAATTACCACTGGCACAGTGTGATAAATATAGCCAGTAACGCCTGTGCCCAACCCCATGTGAGCAGCAAAGGATTCTGTACTTTCTTGGGCATCGGCGCTGTCGCAAGCTTTTTTAATTAGCTGCAAGAATTCACCAGCCTCTGTTCCTAGGATATTTTCAAGAGTGCGATAGTATTTTTGGGGAGAAACAGAGGATTGGTGGCTAGATAGATAGGATGCGATCGCTACTGCCAAAGCCCCATATTCTGCTTTTGGATCGGTATGGGTGATGCGGGTGGATACTCTGACAAATTCCCGTAATTTTTGGATGTCATCCCCATAACAGACGCCAATGATTGCGCTTCTCATTGCGGGACCATTTCCGGCGGAGAAGATACCAGCGCGATCGTAGGGAAATCCTAGCCAAAGCCTCAAAATAGCTTTTAAGGTAGCGTATCCGATACCTGCTGGTAGACCCAGTAACCAGAAGCGTAATTTCCAAGACAGTTGTTTCGCAAATATCTGGACATCCCCAGCCGCAACGATTAAAGCTTGAGCAACCATGCAGGTGTGTTCCGTATCATCGGAGACCATGCCTTTACCAAAGAAGAAATGGTGGCTGTTTATTTGAGGATAAAGGCGATGTTGTCGTTGTTTGGATAAGCCTTCGTAAGGGAGTCCGATAGCATCACCTACAGCAGTTCCGAGTATACAGCCAATGATTGAGCCTGCTTTTTGAAGGGGCATGGGATTAACAAACCGCGAAGACGCAAAGAGCGCGAAGGAAGATTAAGAAGAGAGAATGATGCGTTTAATGCCTTCTTTGAGGATGTGAACGTTGAAGTTAATTAGTAAGCCGAGTTGACAACCAGTTACTTTCATGTAGGAAATAACTTGGGCAGAATGAAGAGAAGTTAAGGACTCAACTGCTTTTAATTCCACAACTAGAACATCGCCAACCAGAAAATCTAAGACATTCTCGCCAACCGTACAACCCTTATATTTCACTGGGACTGGCTTCTGAGGTTGACAAGGTATCCCCCGCAACCGAAACTCCACCTCTAAAGATCCCTGATAAACCTTCTCCAAAAACCCTGGTCCCAACAACCGATGCACCTCAATCGCCGCACCAATCGCATCATAAGCCAACCGCTCCACCTCTCCATCTAACTGCCTCATCATTCTTCTTTCTTCCTCGTTCATCTTCCTTCTTCCTTCGCGCTCTTTGCGTCTTCGCGGTTCATTCTCTCTTCCCCTCCCCTACCGTATGGCAAAATTTATGTAAAGCCGTCTTCATTTAGTCTTCCCAGCATGACCGCACCAATCCCCGCCCTCGCCAGCCAATACGACCCCACGACGACAGAAACCAAGTGGCAGAAGTTCTGGGAAGAAAACCAAGTCTTCAAAGCCGACCCCAGTCATCCAGGTGAACCTTACTGCATCGTGATTCCGCCGCCCAACGTCACGGGTAGCTTGCACATGGGACACGCCTTCGAGAGTTCCCTGATTGACACCCTCGTGCGCTACCACCGGATGAAGGGACGCAACACTCTGTGGGTACCAGGAACCGACCACGCCAGCATCGCGGTGAACGCCGTACTAGAAAAACAACTGAAGGCAGAAGGAAAAACTCGCCAGGAGGTGGGACGTGAGAAGTTTTTAGAACGGGCTTGGCAGTGGAAAACCGAATCTGAGGGAACCATTGTTAATCAGCTGCGGCGTTTGGGCGTCTCGGTGGATTGGACGCGGGAACGCTTCACGATGGATGAAGGCTTATCCAAAGCAGTGTTGGAAGCTTTTATCCAAATGTATGAGGAAGGACTCATTTATCGCGGCAATTACCTTGTGAACTGGTGTCCCGCGAGTCAATCTGCCGTGTCTGACTTGGAGGTGGATAATCAAGAAGTCAACGGGCATCTGTGGCACTTCCGCTATCCCCTCACGGATGGCAGCGGCTATGTGGAAGTAGCAACGACTCGACCGGAGACGATGCTAGGCGATACCGCTGTGGCGGTGAATCCCAAGGATGATCGCTACAAGCATTTGATTGGGAAGACGCTGACGCTGCCAATTATGGGGCGAGAAATTCCAATTATTGGCGATGAATTGGTCGATCCGACTTTCGGGACGGGTTGCGTGAAGGTGACACCCGCCCATGACCCCAATGACTTTGAAATGGGTCAGCGTCACTCTTTGCCGTTTATCAACATCATGAATAAGGACGGCTCTTTAAACGAAAATGCCGGAGAATTTCAGGGACAAGACCGCTTTGTTGCCCGGAAAAATGTGGTGCAGCGACTGGAAGCAGACGGCGTTCTGGTGAAGGTGGAGGAGTATAAGCATACGGTTCCTTATAGCGATCGCGGCAAAGTCCCCGTTGAACCCCTCCTCTCTACTCAGTGGTTTGTCAAAATTCGCCCTCTCGCTGACCGGGCGCTAGGGTTTCTAGACGATCGGAATTCACCGGAGTTTGTCCCAGAACGATGGACGAAGGTTTATCGCGACTGGTTAGTAAAGTTAAAAGATTGGTGCATTTCTCGCCAACTGTGGTGGGGACATCAAATCCCGGCTTGGTATGCGGTGAGTGAAACAGGCGACGCAATTACTGACGAAACGCCGTTTGTTGTCGCACGTACCGAGGCAGAGGCACGAGAAAAAGCGGTCTCACGATTTGGGGAAAATGTCAAGCTGGAACAAGATCCAGATGTTCTCGATACCTGGTTCTCTTCTGGTCTGTGGCCTTTTTCTACTTTGGGTTGGCCCGAACAGACGTCGGATCTCACAACCTACTACCCCACCACAACCCTCGTGACAGGCTTTGACATCATCTTCTTCTGGGTTGCCAGAATGACGATGATGGCGGGACATTTTACGGGACAAATGCCTTTCCAGGATGTTTACATCCACGGCTTAGTGCTAGATGAGAACGGCAAGAAAATGTCTAAATCTGCCAACAATGGCATCGATCCGCTGTTGCTGATTGACAAATACGGCACCGATGCCCTGCGCTACACCTTAATTAAAGAAGTGGCTGGGGCGGGTCAAGATATCCGGATGGAGTACAACCGCAAGACTGATGAATCGGCTTCGGTTGAAGCTAGCCGCAATTTCACGAACAAATTGTGGAATGCTGCCCGGTTTGTGATGATGAATCTGGATGGCAAGACGCCGCAACAATTGGGGAACCCCACCCCAATCCTTCCCGTTGATGGGGAGGGCGAAACAAAAACTAACGGCGGGGATCTCGAACTCTGCGATCGCTGGATTCTCTCCCGCTACCATCAAGTAGTGCAGCAAACCGGCGACTACATCAACAACTATGGTCTTGGTGAAGCTGCTAAGGGACTGTATGAATTCTTTTGGGGCGATTTCTGCGACTGGTACATTGAACTGGTCAAACCTCGCCTGCGCCCAGACGCCCCCGCTTCCTTGCGGTTGGTTGCTCAGCAAACTCTCGCTTATGTGCTGGAAGGAATTCTAAAATTACTCCATCCTTTCATGCCGCACATTACCGAGGAAATTTGGCATACGCTGACTCAAGCGAATGAAGGCAAAAGCTTAGCGTTGGAATCTTATCCCAAATCCGATCCAGCACTCATTAACCCGGATTTAGAGCAACAATTTGAGCTGCTGATTGGCACAATTCGGACGATTCGCAACTTACGGGCAGAAGCAGATATTAAGCCTGGGGTGAAGGTGTCAGCAATCTTGCAAACTGAAAGCGATCGCGAACGGCATATCCTCTTGGCTGGGCAGTCTTATATTCAAGACTTGGCGAAGGTGGAAGAATTAACCATCCCCGGAACAGCCGAAACCCATCCGCTAACTTCATCTGCTGAAACACCCAATCAGGTGGCGTCTGCCAAGGAAAAAGGCAACTTTCAAATCAGCCCAATTTTCTTGCCATTTTTACTGTTGCTGCCCTTGCTCTTTTTGGTGGGCATTGGTGTAATTGCGGTGGCAACAGTGGTCAAACAAATTCTCGGAAGCCGTGTCTCAGAAGCCAAACAAGTTGGTGCTACCAATCCTCCATCCACTGTCCCTCCCTCAGAATCGGCGAGTAATGTACAAGCAGAGACGCCACAAGCGATCGCAGGTGTTGTGGGTACGGTGCAAGTTTCGATTCCCCTCGCCGGTGTTGTCGATGTGGATGCTCTGCGTGGCAAGCTAGAGAAAAATTTGAACAAAGTTGAAGCAGAAGCAAAAGCCCTTTCGGGGCGTTTGAGCAATGCCAAATTTGTGGATAAAGCCCCCGCTGATGTCGTTAAGGGAGCGCGGGACACCCTTGCCGAAGCCGAGAAACAAGCAGAAATTCTGCGCGAACGACTGGCGCGGCTGTAGAAGAGACTGTAGAAGCGATCGCGTAGGGGCAAAGATATCTCGCCCCTATCAATCCTACTCTGGGTTACACTCTCCTTCTTACGAGGGAAGAAGAAAAGGGTTGTTTAAAGTAGAATACGCCCGTAAAGTTAGGGTGCCCAGTTTTATTAATTTAAAGACAAAATACCAATGCGATATTTTGCCGAAGTGCAAAAAAATGAATCATCGGGCAGTCTGGAATTGCGAATCCTAGCTGAGCAAACCTCTGACAATATCTGGGCAGTGGTGGAGAAGGAATCTGTCGTTCCTGCCGCTGAGATTCCATCCTTAAGTGAAGGTTTGTTGGTTCTGGCAGACCTTGGTGAGAATCAGCAGATTCTAAGTATCCACGAAGCCAAAAACTGGGTTCTGGATTTAGTGCAGCAGTACCTGACCAGTAGCATTACTCCCGCTTTTTTGCAGCAGGAAGCAGAACGCGCTGAACACTGGCGGCAAGACCTTACATTACAAAGCCAGGAATTGGCTCGCAAAAATTTGGAAATGGAAGCGCGTCGCGAACAAATCCAAACTTTAGAACAAGAACTCGAACAGAAAAAAAAGCAACTAGAAACCTTAGAAGCAGACCTAAAAAAGAGAGGCAGCAACTAGAGGGAACGCCGCATCAGGGGACATTTACAATCAACACAACACTTCCGGGATAAAGAACCCGAACCCCCAACCCCACCCCTGACAGGGCATGGGTAGGGCAGAATTGAAAAACCAAAAACTAACTTAAAACATTATCGTTAGCAACCCTTGACGATGGCTTGGGGAGAAGGACGCCCGTGGTGGTTCGTTGCGGCTCCCCTAACAGCACTACAGAGCAAGCGAGATGCTGAACCAGTTGGGTCGTGACATCGCTAACTTCCAGACCGCCCGCAGTGCGGTATCGTAGCGATCGCAAGACAATTAAATCAAAAGAGCGAGCTGCATTAAGAATCGCTTGCGCCACATTCTCATGCTTAATCACTTCAATCTCAAAGTTCGTGTTCGGTGCCCACTTCGAGGCGACAAGAGACAGTTGCGATCGCGTCCACGCTACCTTAGCATCCGAAGTTCTAGTATTGCAGACGTGTAACAACGTTACCTGAGCTTGATTGGAATCGGCTAGAATTTTCGCAAACCGTAACGGTTGTGTCCCTTGCCCCGTCAAGTTTTCCACCGGCACCAAAATGCGGTGAAAATTCAGAGGCGAATCCAAAAGGCGTGTCACCACAACTGGACAATGGGACGCCCACAGCACGCTATCAATCACATTGCCAAACAAACGCGCCCTGAAGCCCGTCCGTTTGCCCCAGCCCATCACAATTAAACTCGCTTTTTGTTCGCGGCTGGCGCGGCTAATTCCGCGAGCAATGTCGTCATCAAGCCGCAGTAACGGCTCAGTTCTCACACCCAGTTCGCCAGCGAGTTCCGTGGCTCGATCCAGAAGCATCTCACTCCGTTGGAACGCGGCTTCCATCTGCGGTGCGTCCATCTGAGCATTTGTTGTCGTAATGGCTAAAGGCACAATTCGTCCAGCTTCATGCCGCGCCAATAGCGCCGCCATTTCCATCAAATACTTCTCAGTCTGCGGATTGTATACAGGTACAACCACTGTAAAGGGACGGTCTGCTAATGCTTTTTCTCCCTCCAGGTGGGTTGTCTCGCTTCCAATTGGCTCAGCTTCCGTTACGGTTAATCCAGGTGCGAACCGACTGGTAATCACAGGTCCTAGCGTTGCCGTCACCAGCATTAAGACAATAACACTGTTTAAAACCTCTTCTGTTAGTAGTCCAACCCGGTAGCCAACGAGAGTAGCAGCCAGCGTTGCCGCCACCTGCGGTAGCGACAGCGACCACATCACGAGCATCTCGCGCCAGTTGTAGCGGTAGACGAATTTAGCCAACAGAGCCGCTAAAAACTTACTACTAATCAAACCCACCACAATCGCTAGCGTTAGCCAGATAGAGCTGAGCGTTTTAATAAAAGCTGGGATATCAATTAGTAGCCCCATATCCACAAAGAAAATCGGGATAAACAGGACGCTTCCGACAAAAACTACCTTTTCCTTTACTTGCCCTTCTCCCACGACATCATTCACCGCCAGACCGGCAAGGAAAGCTCCGACAATTTTTTCCACCCCAATTAGCTGGGCACCCAACGCCGCAAGAAATAGTGCCAGAAGTACAAACAAAAATTGATTGCCTTCTTCTTGCCCAGTGCGTCGGAAAAACTCTCGACCCGCCCAATCAAAGCCAAACAAAATGACGGCCGAGTAGACAATCAACGACCCAAAAAGGGTGAACAGCTTCACAATCGTGAAGTCACCCCCATGAATTCCCACACAAACAGCCAATACCAGTAGAGCGCCAACATCAGTGAAGATGGTTGCTCCAATTGTCACCGTGACGGCTTCGTTCCCCACAACGCCGAGACGACTCACAATCGGGTAAGCCAAGAGGGTATGGGAGGCAAACAGAGAGCCGATCAAAATTGAAGCGTTCCAGTCAAAGTTGAATACACGCCCCACAATTGTTCCCATAATTAGGGGCACTAAAAAGGTAAACGTGCCAAAACCGGCAGAGCGATGCTTCGTTTTGCGGAACTGTTCAATGTCAACTTCTAGCCCTGCCACAAACATCAGGTAAACTAACCCGATATCTGATAGCAGCTTCATCGTCTCTGATTCTTTCTGAAGCAGCTGCAACCCATTAGGCCCAAGAACCACTCCCGCTACCAGCAAACCAACCAGTCCTGGCAGTCGCAGCCGCTCAAAAAAGATGGGCACGGTCAAGATGACTACTAGCAAAAGAGCGAAGGGAACGATTGGTTCCTTTCGGAACACTTCCAAAATTGGTTCCATAAATAGCGGCTTGGAGATGAGTTTGAAGCAATGCTTCCAAAACTCAGCATCGATGCTGAGTTTTGGAAGCATGGTGGTATCACTGGAGACATCCTACAGAAAAACCGTTTTTTGCGCCCTACCCTAAAGAAATAGGGGTACAGGGTGCAGTAGATTCAGTATATTTTGGATCTTATTTTGGATCTATGAAGGCACCCAACGGAAAGGTGCTTGACGGAAGTAGAGTTGCAGAAGCTTTTATGCCCTTAAGCGCCAAGGACGGATATTTCGAGGACAAGACACCTTTAATTCTGAGGCGTTAAGCTTCTAAGGTATCTGCTACCTATAAACGGATTTGGCTCAAGATATACCTCAAACGGTCGTAGTCGTCCTTGAGAAGGACGCTGAGGGTTCGTCCTGCCTTTACTAACCAGTCACGGTCAGCCTTGCGTAGTTGATAAATTTCTCGAATCGCTGCTGCAATCAGCGCCTCCACGGGCGCACCCATAACCTGCAATAAGGTTCTTAAGAAATCCATCTGTTCGCTGAAGTGAACAATTTCGTCCGGTTCGCATTGATAAACCGCTTGATGAATTTGCGGCGGACGAGGCGGCAGGTACTGATAAATCGTTCCACCGAGTCGCTTAGAACCATTGACCCCTTGATGGGTGGCTTCAAACCCAACAATTGCAGCGCGGAACTCAGTTTTCAGCATGGCAAATATTTGGGGTTGCTGCTCTCGCAGTTCCTGCAATGATAACCCCAAAGCTCTTGCCCGGTGAATGGAATCAATTGGGCTGGTCGCCGCATGATAAACAACAGCAAAGACGAGGTTTCCCGACTCTTCATCTGTAGCCTTAACCCAGCTGCCAAAGGCTGGCATGACGGGGAAGCTCAAGTCTTCCGGATCGAGACACTGTGCCAGGAATTCAGTCGTTGCCGTCTCAATCACCTCAGCAATATGGTTGGCGGGGCGATCGCCTGTGGCAAACTGTGGCAGGGGAAGTCGCATATTTTTAGTAATGGATAATTGGCAATGGGTAATCTAATCAGTAATTCATGATTCAGGGTTCATTGCGGAAGGATGATGAACCTTGAACCATGACGAATCAATTACTCTTTTCCCAATCTTATTTGGCTTTTTTGCGACCCGCTGTTGTCTGGGCAAGTTCTAATTCTGATAGTTGGAAGGTGACTAGTTTATCCCAATTTCCTCCTTCAAATAGAACTGCTGCCTTGCCCTCGCTAACCCTTTGGACTAGCCCTTTATAGCCGTAGTAGATATCGTTAGTATTCTTTACTTGAACAGCGGCTCCAGGCAGAATCATGATTTTTTCTCGGTTAAGTTTTCTTTTATTAGCTTAATAGCAGTTAGCTGTCATTCGTCATATCAAATGAGTGATGTATGATGAATGACCAAAAGCTAGAACTTCAATCGGTGCCGATAATTTGCTACAGACTCTACAATCCCCAGCGCCAAAAAATTCTTTAACATCGCCGAACGACCATAACTAATCCAGGGAAGGGGAATGCCAGTTACGGGTGCAAGTCCCATCGTCATGCCGAGGTTAACGACCACCTGAAACACAATCATCGATAAGACGCCGATGGCTAATAGAGAACCGAAGTTGTCTTTGGCGTTTTGGGCAATAATCACCAAGCGCAGGCAGATCACCCAAAAGATAAATAGCATAAACAAACTGCCTGCAAGACCAAGTTCTTCCCCAATTGCAGAGAAAATGAAGTCAGTGTGCTGTTCCGGAATAAAGTTAAGTTGGGTTTGGGTTCCCTTGTGAAGTCCTCGTCCCCAGAATTCGCCTGCGCCAATGGCAATTCGAGATTGGATGAGGTGGTATCCGCCACCGAGAGGGTCTAGATCCGGATTAAGGAACAAAATCAATCTGTCTTTTTGATAGTCTTTCAACACTCCCCAGAAGATTTGTCCTAACTCGCCTCCCACCAAGTTGACGACAATCGCTCCGATGGCACCTGACAAGGGCCACGGTAAGGTTCGCCAACCAATAATGCCCATGATTGCCGTCCAGATGAACCATCCGGGCATAAAGATGTTAAATAAGATAGCCGAAATCACCGGAGAAGCTAGCAGGATTAGCCAACCAGGATTGGCATTCCCCCAGTAGAGCATACCTAACACGATCGCTCCAAACACCAAGGAGGTTCCTAGGTCGGGCTGCACAAATACTAAAATCCAGGGAACCGCAGTCACGCCCAAAGCTCTCAAAACAGCGGGAATCGTGGAGGCTGGTCGAGCATGGAGAATAGCAGCTAGGGTGATAATTACGCCTAATTTGGCAAATTCAGAGGGTTGAATGTTAAAGCTGCCGATAGTAATCCATCGTTGGGCACCTTTGGCGGAGGTACCAATAATCATCACCCCGATCAGGGACAAATTGGTGATGGCATAAAGAACCCAGTGCCACTGGAGCAGGTTTTCATAACGCGATCGCGCGATAAACATCGCCACTGCCAAACCAATACCGCCCATCAGCCAGTGCCACCACCAGTCGGTCAATCCCTGGTTAAGTTCGGCACTGCGGATCATTACCCCGCCAAAAATGGTGAGACCAACAGTCAGTATCAGTAGCAGCCAATCTACCTCCTGCCAAGGCGAGAGCAGTGATCGCCAGCGAAAACCAGTTAGTGACTTATGCAACATTGCTAAACAATTAAAAATTAAAAGTTAAAAATTAAAAAGGCAAATTTTTTACTTTACCTTTTTAATTTTTCTTAAGTTAAGGCAGCGACAGAAACTTTGCCCGCGATCGCTTGAGCGATCGCCATCAGCGCTTTGGCAGAAGCCGACTCTGGATCGGCAACCACAATGGGCACTCCTGCATCGCCCCCCTCTCGCACGGGCATTTCTAGCGGTACGCATCCCAGCAACGGCACGCCGAGTTCTTGCGCCATCTTTTCACCGCCTCCAGAGCCAAAAATGTCATACTGCTTATCGGGCATATCCGGCGGAATAAAATAACTCATATTTTCCACCATTCCCAACACGGATACTCCCAACTGCTGGAACATCTTCAAGCCCTTGCGCGAATCCAACAAAGCCACCGTCTGCGGCGTCGTCACAATGACTACTCCAGCCATTGGCACCGCCTGCGCTAGCGTTAACTGGGCATCTCCAGTGCCGGGGGGCATATCCACAATCAAATAATCTAGTTCGCCCCACTGTACTTGGTAGAGAAACTGGCGAATAATTCCATTCAGCATGGGTCCCCGCCAGATCACCGGCTGATCCTTGTCAATCAAAAACCCCATCGAAACTAATTTGACGCCATAGTTAAAAGCGGGTTCCAACTCTTCACCATTGGCACCTTGCCGCACGCTTATCTTGGCGTCTGACAATCCCAGCATTGTCGGGTCATTAGGCCCATAAATATCCGCATCAATCAGA
Organism: Coleofasciculus sp. FACHB-1120; assembly: GCF_014698845.1. Taxonomy (NCBI): domain Bacteria; kingdom Bacillati; phylum Cyanobacteriota; class Cyanophyceae; order Coleofasciculales; family Coleofasciculaceae; genus Coleofasciculus; species Coleofasciculus sp. FACHB-1120. The sequence continues at coordinate 115,891 of NZ_JACJTV010000012.1, forward strand.
CCGACTTTAGCTCCTAAATGTGCTAAAGCCACTGCCACATTCACCGCTACAGTACTTTTTCCCACACCGCCCTTGCCACTAGAAATCGCGATGATATTCTTTACACCAGAAATTCCAGCGCGATCCGGAAGCGATTTTTGTTGGGGTGTCTCAGCGGTGACATCCACCACGACATCTGTCACTTCTGGTAAATTTTTCTTGAGCGCCTGTTCGCACTCTTCCACAATGAACTGGCGCAACGGACAGGCGGGTGTTGTCAGCACCAGAGTGAAGCTGACTTTTCCGGAGTCAATTTGCACATTGCGAATCATGTTCAACTCGACCAAACTCTTACGGAGTTCGGGATCTTGCACGGGTCGCAATACTTCTAAAACTGAGCTGGCATCAAGCATAACTAGGTTACTTGCATTCCTTATCCCAGATATTGCAACTGGGACAAAACGATCGGGGTTCTCTCTCTTCAAGTATCTTAACGGTTTGCTTGCAGCGATCGCGCTATCCAGTTCAGGTTCTAATTTTGGATTGCTAATTACGAATTAGGAATTGATAACTCCCTCTGTTTGCCTCTCCCTCTCTCCTGAAACCTATAGTCTCAGTTCTCAGTCCTAACTCCTCAATCCTCTTGCCTAGCCTTGAGCTTGTAAACCGACTTCTTCGGCAGCTTGGGCTAATTCACTGGCAACACGGGCCGAATAAGAGCCAATCATCCACCAAATTAAAGGTGACAACCAACCGCGCAACGTCACTGAATAAGATACATACGTGCCGCAGACAGTGGATTCTACCTGGTAAGTCACCCGTTTCTCAACTCCTGGGATTGCCAGCATTCTCACACTGAGTAACTCACAGGGACGGACGCGCTCAACAAAAACCCGAATAGGAATTGGTAGCCAGCGCGTGACTACCTTGTAAATCAGTCCCGGTTTGGCAATCAACCCGCTGGGGACATTGGTGCTGGCAAGTAGAGGATGCCATGATACATCGCCCAGATTGATTAATTTTTGCCACAGGACATCCACCGAAGCAGAGCTTACGGCGCGGTAAGTCCGAACCAGGGAAAACTTAAAGAAAAAACCCTCTCGCCTAGCGATAAACTTTAAGGAAAAATTGAGAATCACAACACTCCTCCTCGCAGCGAGTTTTCAAGGGAACTTATTACTTTAAGCCAAGGGATCAACAGGTAGCATCCCCCTGTAGGATATTTCGAGAGTAGCCTGTAGACGCTTTCTTCAAGTATGTTGCTTGGGTTCAGACAGACCCGATTATGCTGTTTGGGTTCAGGCAGACCCGATTTAAGATAGGCTGTAAGTTCCCCGGCGATCGCATAGAGTTGAGTGCTTTGACCCGATAAAAGCGGCTCACCCTCACCCCGAAAAGCAAGCTGACGTGGTACAAGCGATCGCCTGCGTACAAGCTGATATCTGGGTAAACTCAGGCGAACTCCCATCCCGATTTATTCAATTCAATACCTTTTGCCTTTCCCAATCGCTTTTGTGAACAATATTGACTTGAGATTATGACAGCTTTTCAGACGGACGTAACTACTTCTGCTAAGGTTTTGCCCCCAGATGACTCGAAAGCTAGGGTCAGCCAGTTTATGCAGCAGCTGCAAGACCAAATCTGCGAAGGTTTGGAACAACTGGATGGAGTTGGGAAATTTCAACAAGATGCCTGGGAACGAGAAGAAGGCGGCGGCGGTCGTTCCCGCGTCCTCCGCGAGGGCGCAGTTTTTGAACAGGGTGGGGTTAATTTTTCTGAAGTCTGGGGTCAACAGTTACCTCCGTCGATTCTGGCACAACGCCCAGAGGCGGCTGGGCACGGCTTTTATGCGACTGGCACCTCAATGGTGTTGCATCCGCGAAATCCCTACGTCCCCACCGTTCACCTCAATTATCGCTACTTTGAGGCAGGGCCAGTTTGGTGGTTTGGCGGCGGGATCGATTTAACCCCTTACTACCCATTTGCAGAAGATGTCGCCCAATTTCACCGCACTTTAAAGCAAGCCTGCGATGCCCACCACCCAGAGTACTACCCCACGTTTAAACTCTGGTGCGATGAATATTTTTATCTTAAGCATCGGCAAGAAACGCGGGGCGTTGGAGGACTCTTTTTTGACTATCAAGATGGTCAGGGAGCCTTGTATCGCGGTCCGCACGCCGATGGTCCAGCCGCTGTTTACAGCAACCAAGTGGGTACGCCAGAGCCTCGCAACTGGGAAGATTTGTTCGCTTTTGTGCAGAATTGCGGTCAGACATTTTTACCAGCTTACGTTCCCATTGCCGAGCGGCGGCAAAAGATGGAATATAGCGATCGCCAGCGGAATTTTCAGCTATATCGTCGCGGTCGCTATGTGGAATTTAACCTCGTCTACGACCGAGGCACCATTTTTGGTCTTCAGACGAACGGGCGCACGGAGTCAATTCTGATGTCTTTACCGCCTCTGGTTCGCTGGGAATATGGCTATCAACCCGAACCGAACACCCCAGAAGCCGAGCTTTATGAAACTTTCTTAAAGCCGCAAGATTGGGCAAACTGGACCCGTCCTTCGGAATCGCCGGTCTGAGTTAGACTACGGGAAAAATCCCGCTTTTGTCCCACCCGGTTGATATACTTGCCCATCTCTGAGGTGAGTGTCCGTGCTTCACATCGACCAGAAAACCTACACGACCCAAAACGGCACGACGATTATCGTTTTGACACCAACAGGACGGCTGGATATTACCACAGCTTGGCAGTTTCGCGAGAAGTTACAGGAGTGTCTTTATACACTTAGTCGTCATGTGGTTGTGAATCTTGGGAGAGTGAATTTCATTGATAGTTCTGGACTCACCTCATTGGTGGCAGGGATGCGAGATGCGGACAAAGTAAACGGGAGTTTCCGGCTTTGTAATTTGCTTCCAGCCGCCAAGGTAGTGCTGGAAGTCACCATGATGGATTCAGTATTGGAAATCTACGAGAACTGTAACGACTGCTTCAACTACCCAGATGCCCGTGGAAGAATCTCCTCCCCTAGAAAAGGAAGCGACCCCTTTTTCCCGGATACTGAAGCAGATTTGTGACTGAGATGGGCATCTTCTCCCTGTAGGACTCTGAGTGCTATCTTCGTGGGTGTAGCAGCGGGCGATCGCGCAAATCCAGTCTTCGAGAAGCCGAATTTAATGTAATTTTTCTAAAGCTTTGCTTTAAGATTAGGCGAGCTGAAAGATTGGTAGCTCTAATCTCTGAGTTAGAGTTAGACTACTGAAAGCTCAAATCATGGGAGCAATCGTAGTAAAATGCGGCTCCTTTCTAGATATTAAATCTAGATATTAATTATAGACGGAGCTTCTGGAGCAAGGAGGTTTTGGTGATTCATATCGATCAGAGAACACATACGACTCAAGACGGGACGACAGTCATCGTCTTAGCCCCCACTGGACGCCTGGATATTACAACAGCATGGCAGTTTCGCCTGAAGTTGCAGGAATGTATTTCAAAACTCAGTCGCCACGTAGTTGTGAATCTCGGTCAAGTTAATTTTATTGACAGCTCTGGTCTAACATCCTTGGTGGCAGGAATGCGAGATGCTGACAAAGTAAAAGGCAGTTTCCGTATTTGTAACGTCCATCCAGAGGCAAAACTCGTCTTTGAAGTCACCATGATGGATTCGGTGTTTGAAATTTTTGAAACCGAGGAAGAGGCTCTTGAAGGAGTGCCCCGCAGCATGGTTAGCTAAATCATTCGTGAGTGATTCAGTTAGTTAATCGTCCTTAACCGAGGGAAAACAGACTTCAAATCGCTAGCTCAGCGGAAAAATCTTCCCGCTTAGTGAAAATATAGGGGCCAAGCAGTGCCCCCCAGATGGCTCTTCCTGTTTGGGGGTCAATTCCCTTGTCATAGCTTTTAAATTCTAAATACCGAGCCTCAAACCCCAGAGAAACTTGGTAAGTTTCTCCTTGATAGGTAAAGCAGCAGGGGGCATCAGTCGCGGGTGCAGTAGAAAATTGATAGGTATTTTGGGCTAAGAGTTGCTGAGTGACGGCGAGGGTACAGCCGGGGAGAAGTTCCATCTGTTCCGGTGTAAGCGTCTTTAGCAACGCTGGATTTTGACCGGCACCCCTGACCCGATCGGGTTCTTTGAGCATATAGTATTGCACCATCAGCGCATCATCGCGGGTGTCGCTTTGGCGCAGGCGTAGAATCCGAGGACGATAGGGGCGATCCAGTTGCAGGACGTTCGCTTGCTCTGCAAACAGGGTGAGGCTATCTTCTGCAAACAGCGGGATAGGTCGCAGCCAAAGGCGGAGATTGACGTACCAAGCGGGTTCTCTTGTCGCTTGTTCTGGATTCTCAAATTCCCCAGCCATATATTGAGCTAGGAGCATTAGTTCAGGAGAAAAAGTCATCGGGAATGGCTCATCGATAATGGGTAATCAGTCATCGGAATTTAGGAGAAGGAAGACGTTTCTCTAATTGCTAAATCCCCTTTTCCCAGTTCCAAAAGACTAATTTCTACGATCCCCGGCAATACAATGCCGGGAGTCTCTACAAGACATTGCCTTGGCAAAGGTGTCCAAAAGCTGTGACAATGAGTTTACATCGCCCTCAAACTTAAAATTTTCCGGTGAATAACGTCCGCACTGTATCAGACACCAAAAGAACTTTCTATACCCTACACACCCGCCCCATTAACTCCATCTACCGGCGGGTGGTAGAAGAGTTGATGGTGGAAATGCACTTGCTTTCGGTCAATGTGGACTTTCGCTACGACCCCATTTATGCATTGGGCGTGGTGACATCCTTTAACCGCTTCATGCAAGGCTATCGACCAGAACGAGATAAAGAACCGATTTTTGAAGCCCTCTGTCGAGCAGTCGAGAACGAGCCGCAACAGTACAAGCAGGATGCCCAGCGGCTGGAAGAATTAGCTATGCGTCTGGGTGGGAAGGATATCGTTGCCTGGTTAAACCCAACGGCTCCTAGTCACGGCGCTGATGACTTGCACGCTGCTGTGCAGGCGATCGCTAACAATTCTCCGTTTAAGTACAGCCGTTTGTTTGCGATTGGTTTATTTACGCTGCTGGAAGTAGCAGATTCCGATTTGGTAAAAGACGAAAAGCAGCGGATTGAGGCGCTCAAGCAAATCTGTAATGCCTTAAACCTGCCAGAAGATAAATTGCTCAAAGACCTAGAGCTGTATCGCAGCAATTTGGAGAAAATGGCTCAAATGCAGCTGGCTATGGAAGATATGCTAAAAGCAGATCGAAAAAAACGCGAGCAACGTGGGGATAAAGGGGTTGTGGTGGCTCCTCCCAATAGTTCTCCAGAATCAAGCGTTGCTCCAGGCACTTCTCAAGACTAGGCAACTTGTGTTGAAGCTGAGAAAGCCTTCCGTATGATAGCGATCGCTCATCCGATTCCCTTTTGATGGGCTAAACATCCGTAAGTGGTAATGGGTCTTTAGTCATTTGCCAAGAGTCATTAGCAACAAACTAATGACTCTTGGCAGATGATTTAAGGGTTCGCTTTCTTTAGCGTTGTTGATTACCAACTGCTCTCCAGAAATGAAGTTCGGTTTGGCATCTCGGTGGTGAAATGCAGCCTCCCCTCGCAGCACTTATCCCAGCTTTCCGAGATCCGCACTAAGTTGAGAGATTAGCCCGGAAGTCAAGTTCCGGGCTGGCTTGGCACCTGACTCAGAAGCCGGCAAGATAGGAGTTCCCGTACATATCCGCGTCTGCGATCGTCAGCAGCTCCGGATGCTTTCACCAAAGAGAGCTATTGGTTACACCCAGATACTGCCGATGTAGCCTTAAACCAACGCTTCTAGGCGCTGGATGAGTTGTGGAGCTGTCAGCACACCCTCAATGCGCTCAACTACCTGACTATTTTTAAATAAAACCAACGTTGGTAGGGCGTGAATTTGATATTGGCTCGCCAAGTTTGGATATTTATCCGTATCAATTTTTACAACCTGTAACCGTTCGTTCATCTGGGCGCTTACCTGCTCCAGAATCGGGACCATCATCTGACAAGGACCGCACCAAGTCGCGTAAAAATCCACCAACACTGGCTTTTCAGACCCAGACAGTAACTCTTGGAAATTGTTGAACTGCTTTTTAGTTGCCATGCGATCAAAGTGTTTTCTGCTCTTTCACGACAATCGTAATCTTTTGGCGTATTGATTCGTTCAGTCCGAGGTACGAATCGACCTAAGATCGTTAGCGCAGTTAAATAACCGCGTTCATAACGGATCGAGAGGAATTTATTGATGGAAGCATTGCCAGAGAGCCAGCAAAGATTGCGCGGACAGGTTGCCATCGTTACCGGCGCTTCACGAGGAATTGGTCGAGCGATCGCCCTAGAATTGGCATCTGAGGGAGCCAGTGTAGCGATTAACTATGCCAGTTCTAGTGGAGCAGCCGAAGAAGTCGTGAGTGAAATTACCGCAGCAGGCGGTAGTGCGATCGCCCTCCAAGCAGACGTATCCAAAGCCGATCAAGTAGACGCCCTCCTGAACACCGTGATGGAGAAGTGGAAGCGCGTTGATGTCTTGGTGAATAATGCTGGAATTACCCGCGATACCCTGTTGTTGCGGATGAAGCCGGAAGATTGGCAAGCCGTGATTGACCTTAACCTCACTGGCGTCTTTTTGTGTACGCGAGCTATCAGTAAGGTGATGCTGAAGCAACGCTCCGGGCGCATTATTAATATTTCATCCGTTGCCGGTCAGATGGGCAACCCCGGTCAGGCAAACTACAGCGCTGCCAAAGCGGGAGTGATTGGGTTTACGAAAACCGTCGCCAAAGAACTCGCCACTCGCGGCATTACAGTCAATGCTGTTGCCCCTGGATTTATCGCCACCGATATGACGAGCAATATCAAATCAGAGGAAATCTTAAAATTCATCCCCCTCGGTCGTTACGGTCAACCAGAGGAGGTTGCTGGTTTAGTTCGATTCCTAGCCGCCGATCCGGCTGCCGCCTATATCACGGGTCAAACGCTCAATGTGGACGGCGGTATGGTGATGGCATAGCGACCATAGCGGCAGAGGACTGTGAGCGTAGTGACGCTCTCCTCGCGGTCGGAGTGGGAAAGAGAGAGGCAGACAAAGAACAACATCCATCACTGCTTACTATGGAGTTAGTCTTGCTCCCCGTGAGGGAAACTATGCGAATTTCTTTTGAACGGACAGGCGGCTTTGCTGGGATGCGCTTGACAAAAGTCTTTGACACTACCACTCTGCCTGCAAATGAAGCAAATCAGCTGTGCCTCCTCGTTGACGCAGCTGATTTCTTTGATTTGCCTGCCACCATCACTTCCAACAGTCCCCAACCCGACCGTTTTCAGTACAAGCTAACGGTGGAAGAAAACACTCAGCAACATACGGTCTTGGTAGGTGAAGCTGCCATACCTGGAACCTTAAGACCGCTGATGGACTGGTTGATGGCAGCCGCACGCAGAAATTAAAAATGAAGAATTGCCTCTTCCATTAAAAATGGAAGCCTTTTTAATTTAAATCACTCCCACTTCTTTCCAACCTGTGCGGACTGCATTTTGCTCCTGAGAGCCTTCCCCGTAAAGTTCTCCAGCGACTTTAACGAGAGTATTCGCAGCCCGTTTAAAATTCGCTCTAGAACGAAGGCGATCGCGTAAAGCGATATACCAGATTTTCCCTGCCTTTTCCCAAGCGTAGCCACCAATTTCCACCGCTGCTAAATAAAAGGCACGATTGGCAATTCCTGAATTGATATGCACGCCCCCGTTATCTTCCAGCCCTTTATAGCGGTCTTTATAAGTCGCAGGCTGGGGGTCTTTGCCTAGCACTGGGTCGTCGTAAGCTGTCCCCGGTGCCTTCATTGAGCGAATCCCAACGCCCTTAACATTGGCGGTAAACAAACCTTCCCCGATAATCCAGTCAGCTTCCTCGGCGGTCTGATTGAGAACCCGCTGTTTTACCAGAGAACCAAAGACATCGGAAAAAGATTCGTTCAGTGCGCCGGATTCGCCGTAATAGATTAAATTGGCTTCATATTGGGTAACGCCGTGGGTTAGCTCATGCCCAATCACATCAATCGCCTTAGTAAAGCGTTCAAAAATCTCTCCATCCCCATCACCGTAGACCATTTGGTCGCCGTTCCAAAAAGCGTTGTCATACTTCACGTCAAAATGAACCGTCGAGTCCAAACGCAGCCCTCGATCGTCGATGGAGTTCCGCTCGAACAACTCTTCGTACAAGTCATAAGTCGCACCCGATCCGTCGTAGGCTTCGTTGATCGCAGGATCGTCGCTGGGCGGATCGCCTTCACTACGCGCCAAGGTGCCTGGTAGGTCGCTGCCATTTTTGGCATCAAAGATGGTACGACGCTTCTCACCTGCTGATACTGCAAACGAGATATTACCGACTGTCAAGCGTCGTCCCCGAAACTGTTCTGACGTAGTTAAGGTTTGAAAAGCCCATGCCCGCTGCTCAGGGTTGCCATTTTGGAGAACCTCCCTCAGCATATGAGGAGGAACGATACAACAAATAGGATGAAGTCTACCGCAGCAAGGTTGCACTGCCGCTCTTTTTTTTCTTGACTGCATAAATGATTTCCTTTGTCAACTAGATTTCAGAAGGTGGATGATCAACCCATTCAATCCAATCCGTTCTAGTTATCAAGAATTGGGCAATTTCGTTACAAAAAGTAACTCAAACGTCTGATTGATCGCTCTAGCTGTTTATTATGTACCTCCTCCATATCAGTTGAGGTGAGGAGTCTTATCCTTTGGGATTAGCACTCGGTGCCAGTGAGTGCTAAATTGGAAGATCGGAAGCGCTCTTGAAACCGAATATGGCGAAGTTAATTGCATTTAATGACGAATCGCGGCGGGCGCTAGAGCGGGGAGTAAATGCCCTGGCAGACGCCGTTAAGATTACGCTGGGGCCGAAGGGACGAAATGTCCTTCTGGAGAAAAAGTTTGGCGCACCCCAAATTGTGAACGATGGGATCACCGTTGCCAAGGAAATTGAATTAGAAGATCCCTTGGAAAACACAGGCGCTAGACTCATTCAGGAAGTAGCGTCAAAAACCAAGGATATCGCTGGTGATGGCACGACTACGGCAACGGTTCTAGCTCAAGCGATGATTCGTGAGGGTTTAAAGAACGTAGCGGCTGGGGCGAACCCAGTGAGTCTGCGCCGGGGAATCGAAAAAACGATTGCCCTGTTAGTGGAGGAAATTGCAGCGATCGCGAAGCCAGTGGAAGGGAGTGCGATCGCGCAAGTGGCAACCGTCTCCGCTGGTAACGATGAAGAAGTCGGCAAAATGATTGCCGAAGCAATGGATAAAGTCACCAAAGACGGCGTGATCACCGTTGAAGAATCCAAATCGATGGCAACCGAACTGGATGTCGTTGAGGGGATGCAGATCGACCGCGGCTACATTTCTCCTTACTTCATCACCGATGCCGAACGAATGGTGGTGGAATATGAAAACGTCCGAATTTTGATGACGGATAAGAAAATCAACTCCATTCAAGATTTGATTCCCGTCTTAGAAAAAGTTGCCCGTTCCGGTCAAGCTTTGCTGATTGTTGCCGAAGACATCGAAGGGGAAGCTTTGGCAACTTTGGTGGTAAACAAAGCGCGGGGCGTACTGAACGTAGCCGCCATCAAAGCGCCTGGATTTGGCGAACGACGCAAAGCAATGCTGCAAGATATCGCCGTTCTCACCGGCGGTCAGCTAATTTCAGAAGAAGTTGGTTTGAGCCTAGATACCGTCTCCCTAGAGATGCTGGGAACCGCTCAGAAAATCACCATTGATAAAGAAAACACTACTATTGTCGCTGGTGATGCCAAGACAGCAGATGTGCAAAAGCGGATTGCCCAAATTCGTAAGCAGCTAGAAGAAACGGATTCTGACTACGACACAGAAAAGCTGCAAGAGCGAATTGCTAAGCTAGCCGGTGGTGTCGCTGTCATCAAAGTGGGTGCGGCGACCGAAACCGAACTCAAAGACCGCAAGCTGCGGATTGAAGACGCCCTCAACGCGACCAAAGCCGCTGTGGAAGAAGGTATCGTTCCGGGTGGTGGCGCGACGCTGATTTACCTGAGCAAGAAAGTTGCCCAGATCAAAGATAGCCTGGACACCGAAGAAAAAGTCGGTGCTGACATTGTGGGCAAATCTCTAGAAGCTCCCCTGCGTCAGATGGCAGATAATGCCGGTGTCGAAGGCTCCGTCATTGTTGAGAAGGTGCGCGAGACTGATTTGAATATCGGTTACAACGCGGCTACCGACACCTTTGAAGACCTGATCGCTGCTGGGATTATCGACCCTGCGAAAGTTGTACGTTCGGCGTTGCAAAATGCCGGTTCGATTGCCGGGATGGTGTTGACCACTGAAGCCCTTGTTGTTGAGAAGCCTGAGAAGCCAGGAGCTGGTGCCCCCGATATGGGCGGCATGGGCGGCATGGGCGGCATGGGCGGCATGGGCGGCATGGGCGGCATGGGCGGCATGGGCATGATGTAGTCCATTGCTCCCGCTCACAGCGCCCATAGGTTGTAAACCTGTGGCTACAAAAACAAAGCCCGCTTTTGAGGGCTGAAGAAAAGCAGCTTGTCCTTTGAGATAGGCTGCTTTTTTATAGCGATCGCTCCGCAGTCAGAGTGTTACAGTATTGAAAAATTCCAGCATTCAAACATAATTAACTGGGAAAACTCCTCAAACTTCTGTTTAATCAGCGTTCTGGATAAACTGTGCCCTTGGATGCAAAGACTGTTAGTTTGGGTGAATTCTAGGGAACCCTATATAGAGGTAATTCTTCGGAAAATTGTCACTCAGTCAGAGGTTTAAATTTAACGATGTTAGTTTTTTTTATTCATGGTGTTGCCACACGGACTGTTCAATATGCAGATAATTTGAAACTTCTCATTAAAAATGAGTTTGACCAAAGAGGTGAATCTTTACCCCACTTATACTCCAGTTTTTGGGGAAATATATTAACTGATGTAGACAAAATATGGAATGTTATTCATCAAGATTTAAAAGAGCTTAAGAAGGAACATTCCCAAACTGCTATTGACGATATATTTCGTTATAAAGAACTTAGGCAAGGATTTCTTTCTCAGTTCAGCGGGGATTTTTTAACTTATTTTAATCCAGAACGTGGAGAGGCAATTAGAAAACTGATTGCACAGCAATTATATGATTTTCTAAAAAACAATCCTGAAGAAACTGAACTCCATATCGTTGCACACTCTTTAGGAAGTGTTATCCTATGGGACGTTTTATTTTCTGAAAGATTTAGTCTTCAAGATCCAGCCGCTGACATTCGGGCAATGATTTCTGGTTTTAATTCATCTAGTAACCTAAAAAAGGTTACTTTAAAAAGTATTACTACAATGGGTTCACCTATATTATTATTAAATACGATGTTACAAGTCAGCCCTGAGAAAGTAAAAATCTTTGCGGATAGCTATCAAAAAGCTCCTCTTCGATGGATTAATATGATTCATTCTTCCGATATTATTGCTTACCCCCTGCGGTCAAGCTTAAATATAAACTCAGGTGATAATCTGTTTTTCCGAGATGAGTATATTTCAACTAATGCTAACCCTCTAGAAAAAGCCGCACGTAGTATTGGTCAACTTGAAGCAGCAATGGCTTTAGGGGCAGCTGATGGTCATGCTTGGTACTGGCAGTGTCAAAGAACAGCAAGTTTGATCGCAGATAATATTTTAGATGGAAAGAAAGCCCCAAGCTTGAATAACAGTATGCTCCAAGAGGTGACTACTCGTTTATACAGAGTGCCAGGGATGACTAATGATAAAGAAAATAATTCTAAGATCGCCATAGTATATTTAAAGTTTAAAGATGGCAGTGGTACGCTCCGCATGTTTGTAAATCCTCTCCAAGTTCATCATGTTTATGTTTTTGATAATCAAGATGTTTGTAAATTTGGGGGATATGTTGGATGGCTTCATACTGCGGGTCTAAAGGAAGAAATTGAGTCTATCCAAAGAAAATATTGCTAATTAGAATAGGGAAGACTCTAAAACAAATATTCATCTACAAGGTAAACCTGTATGACACAAAGACGCCCCCAGCCTGTGGAAGTAGTCACACAAGACAATGAATACGAAGAGGATGACAATTCTTTGTTTGAAGACTTTTACGATAAACCCGGTAGTCTACCGGGAACAATTTTTATTGATAAAAATGCTCCGGCACCCAAAATTATCTTAATTGACTACAACGAGGCGAACCGCGTCTGCATGCCAGTTGAGACACCAACAGCGTGTGCTAGCTATTTGGATACAGATTCGGTTTCTTGGGTAGATGTGCTGGGCTTAGGAAGTGAAGAAATTTTGCGAGAATTGGGACAGGTTTTTCATTTACATCCATTGGTTTTGGAAGATGTGGTAAATGTACCCCAGCGACCGAAAGTGGAGGATCAGGGAGACCATCTGGTGATTATTAGCCGGATGGTGATGCCTAAAGAAAAAGGTGCTGGCTTCTACAGCGAACAAGTGAGTTTAATATTGGGGAAACATTATTTGCTCACTGTGCAGGAGGAACCACTCCGGGATTGCTTTACACCCGTGCGCGATCGCATCCGTCACAATAAGGGTACTATCCGCAAGCGCGGTGCCGATTATTTAGCCTACGCCCTGTTAGATTCAATTATCGATGGCTTTTTTCCGGTGCTGGAAGTTTATGGCGAGCGAATTGAAGACTTAGAGGAAGAAGTTATCGCCAATCCTACACGCAAGACTCTAGATAAAATCTATCAAGTTAGGCGCGAGCTGTTGGCACTCCGTCGCGCTATTTGGCCCCAGCGAGATGCCATAAATTCCTTAATTCGAGATGGTAGCCCTCTAATTTGTGAAGAGGTGCGGATTTACCTAAGAGATTGTTACGATCATGCGGTTCAAGTCATGGATATGGTAGAAACATATCGAGAACTATCCTCTGGGTTAATGGATGTTTATATGTCCTCGGTTAGTAACAGAATGAATGAAGTAATGAAGCTTTTAACGGTGATTTCCAGTATTTTTATCCCCCTCACTTTTGTTGCTGGAATTTACGGGATGAACTTTAATACAGAAAAATCCCCATTTAATATGCCAGAACTAAACTGGTATTTGGGCTATCCGCTTTGCTGGGCATTGATGATAGCGATCGCATCTGGTTTAATCTACTTTTTCTGGCGGCGCGGCTGGTTTGATAATTTTTCCACCGTTAAGGATGACTAATATTATTTTCATCGATTAGTTTTTTATCAGATGGATTTTTTTGCTAAGAAGTAATGGGAGAGAAAAGCTTGGCTTTAAATCTTTTACTTTTTAGTTTAAAAAGTAGCATTTGTAATTTAACGCTTTCCCCCATTACCAATTACCAATTACCAATCACTGATTTTGGATGACCGCAATTTATTCATTCTAACTGTCTATATTATCTGTGTCACTTACGTTTTATACCGAGTGTTTAAATCGGTAGATAGAAATCAAGTGATCATCCATCTCGATCGGGAATCCTTGAATGGACAACTGGAAGCACAAAACTTAAAAGAGCGTGTCGATATCCAATTTAAACTGGAAAAGCGATACCAACTAGATCGGCTGCGCGAACTATCGATCCAGATTGACAATAAATCCCCGGAGCATTCAATTGACGTAGACTGGGATCGCAGTTCGCTCACAGATTTTGACGCGCGATCGCGTCGAGTGATTCGCCTGACGCCCAGCATGATTCTGGATCTCTCCCAGCGTCAAGTTTATAGCTTCATTGGAGCTGGAAATATTCTTAAAGAAAAAATAACTGTTGAAGACGTTCTCCAGCGCGATACACAAACCGATGTTTTGAAAATCTCAGCGCCCCTTTTTGATCCATCTAAGCTCAAAAAACTCTCTAGTCCTGAGAGTACGCTGCAATTTTCTCTGATGCTGGTACTGCATCTATTGAGGTCTACGGGTGAGACAGGCAATTCCGTTACTCACATTTTGTCTTGTGACTTTACAGTTAAAAAAGCTCCTTGGACAGATGTGATGAGTTGGACGCCCAGAACAAAAATTAAAAATTGAGGAATCGTTTAATTTTTAATTTTTGTTCTGGGCAATGGAGAGGCTTTACTTTTATCCAAGCCCTGTTATCAGAGTAGAGGGACGGTACAGAAAAAGCCCTTATTAGTAATGAGAAAAAAAGCTAGTTTCTAATTTTTAATGGTTAAGCAATGTCTTTGACGGCATATTGTGCTTCGCAGCGTAAACCAGTGGCAATTCTAAAAAGTTCTTGACCTGTGTGCAGGTAGCCTTCATCATAGTTGAGCGTAAAAAGCTCTAACTCTTCGATGCCATCCGCTACTTGATTGAGACAGTAGTAAAGGTGAACTGCTGCACCAGCAACATTGGCTGGATTAGGCAAAGAACGAAAAGCCAGCTGAGCTTGTTTGAGATAATTGCGACATTCTTTCAGGTAAGCCTGAAATTGTTCCATCAGCTCATCATCAAAAGGATCGGCTGAGAGTTGGTCTAGTTGGTCTGCCAGAGGATTAAGAATGCGACAGATCAGGCGATTGACCGGCACATAGACTTTCTGAAGCCATTGCTCCAGTTGTTCGTCGGCATCTATTGCTGTCTGTCGATGCGCGTAGTGTCGGTTTTCGGTGTTGGCTTGCTGTTGTCGATGCGCGTAGTATCGGCTTTCGGTATCGGCTTGCTGTTGCCGCTGGTATCGCGCCGAAGCATCGGCTTGCTGGTATCGCGCCGAAGTATATGTCGCTGATGATTCGGCTTGTCGCGACGAATAATTGCTAACAGATTGTTCGTGTCTCTGGCGATCTTTGAGCAGCATCTGGTCGTAAGACTGCCGCTGTTGAGGGTCGCCCAGGACTTCGTAAGCAGCATTAATCCGGACAATTTGCTCGTGATTAGCTGTTTCGCGATTACCGTCTGGATGAAACAGCTTTACTAGACGCCGGTAGGCTTGCTTGATTTGTACCGGCGTCGCTGCGGGACTGACATCAAGGGTGTCGTAGTGAGTAGAATCTGTCATGGAAATAGCTTTTGTCATGAGCCATTAGTCATTAGTGGGTTCCTTATGACTGACGACTCATGACCTTTTAACTAATGACGACTAACAGTTACTGTAACGTCAACCCAGCACAGCTGGCACTCGCGGTTCTGGATCTTGGAACAGGGGTGTACTTAAGTAGCGTTCTCCAAAGCTAGGCTGCACCATGACAATCAATCGCCCCTCATTTTCGGGGCGCTGAGCGATTTTAATGGCAGCGTAGAGGGCAGCACCCGTAGAAATGCCGGAAAGCAGTCCTTCTTCACGAGCAAGACGACGACCGTATGCGATCGCATCATCATCTGTCACCGTGATTACCTCATCAATCAGCTCAACTTTCAGCACTTGGGGAATAAACCCAGCACCGATGCCCTGAATTTTATGAGGACCAGGGCGTCCGCCGGACAACACTGAGCTACTGATGGGTTCGACAGCGATCGCTTTAAAACCGGGTTTCCGTGGTTTAATCACCTCTGCAACACCTGTAAGCGTGCCGCCAGTGCCCACTCCAGCGACCAGGATATCCACCTGCCCGTCGGTATCCTCCCAGATTTCCTCAGCAGTGGTTTCCCGGTGAATCTGGACGTTGGCTGGATTGCTAAACTGTTGCAGCATATAAGCATTAGGCGTGCTGTCAACAATCTCCTGCGCCCTACGAATGCAGCGGCTCATCCCCTCAATGCCAGGGGTCAGTTCCAAGTCTGCTCCATAAGCCCGCAGCATCGCCCGTCGTTCTGTACTCATCGTGTCTGGCATCGTCAAGATCAGCCGATAACCCTTGGCTGCTGCCGCCATCGCTAGAGCAATACCAGTATTTCCAGAAGTCGGTTCGACTAAGATTGTTTTGCCGGGGTGGATCAACCCCTGCTCTTCTGCCGCATTAATCATACTCACCCCAATGCGGTCTTTGACCGAGGCAGCTGGGTTCATCCCCTCCAATTTCACCACGATCCGAGCCAAACACCCTTCCTGTTGGGGAATCCGGTTCAACTGTACTAAAGGCGTCCGACCGATTAATTCTGTAATGTTTTGAGCAATCCGCATAGATTTTAGTTTTTTTCTTGGTTATGAGGAGTCACAAGTCAACATCAATCATTAAAAAGCGCAAAATTAAAAATTAAAAGAAGCATACTTCATTTTTAATTTTTAATTTTTAGATGTAATACATGATGTCTAGCTGACGCCTAGAATCCCGTTTCTCTGCTAAATCTTGAAGCGTGTATCCTTGTAAGACCGAATTGGCTGTTTGATGCACTTCTTGCCAGATTTCCTCTACCACGGCACTTTCTACCGTTTTGGAAGTGTTGTTGTTCTCAGAAGGTTTGGCGTCCAATCCTTCCAGGCAACTCACAACTTCTAAGAGCGTAATTTTCCAAGGTTCCCGTGACAGCAAATAGCCTCCTTTTGCGCCACGTTGGCTACGCACTAAACCGCCACGCCTTAATGTCGCCAGTAGCTGTTCTAAATATCGATCGGGGATATTTTGTTGAGTCGCGATCTGCCGAATTTGTAACGGTTCGTTGTCGCTGTAGTGACACGCTAGCTCTAACAGAGCCAACAGCGCATATTCTGTTTTACAGGAAAGTTCCACAAGCTTGAGATCGAGTGTGAGGGATCGTCAATTCCAGTATACCCCGGTTCTCCACCGGAGTTTGCCGGTTTAAGCATTCGCCAAGAAAAAAGCCCCGCTGATGCGGGGCATAACCGGGTTCGCAAAATTTACCTCAGAAAAGCTGGGAGCAGAGCAGCAAGAGAGAAGAGGGACAGAGGTAGTAACGATCCATTACCCATTACTACCTGCCTTACCAATGAACGGACTACTATTTCCGTCTCCCTAGAAGCTGAACGTCGTTCTGAGTGTGCCAATAACAGCATCTTCGTTATCGTCGTTTTGGTTGGGAGCGGTAATCCAGATGATGCCGGGAGTCACGGAGATGTTATCCGTCAGTTGGTACTTGTAGAATCCTTCGAGGTGGTAGGAGAGATCGTTCTTAATCCCGACTGGGCTGCCTTGAACTTCAAGACCTGCCAAGTATGGTTCTACACCTGCAAAAATCCCCAGGATATTCCCCCGCTTACCTAAATCCGGGAAGGCCACACCTAACCCGTAGTACCAGACATCACCTCTGGTACTATTTTGAACGGAGCTAATATCAGTCTTCCCAACAAAGCCGCTCACGGAGAATCTGTCGCTCAGTCGTAAGGCAGCCTGAAGACCATAGGAGTTAGTGCTCATTGGGCTATCCCTATCCAGTACTAATGGGAACCGAGCGCCTGTTCCAGTTGCAAGCGTTGGATCGTTAGCTCCGAGAGTACCTGTTATCGGGCGGGCACCAGGCGACGAGCGAGGACTTCCACCAAGGTCAAAAATCCCGTCCCCCCGGTTATGGTAGCCGTGGACGTAGGTTGCAGCTAAGCCCAAGCGATCGTTAACAGTAAAGTTGAGCTGGGCGAGGGCAGAATAGTCCCCGCTGAACAGACCAAAATCATTGCCAGGAAGACTCCCATTATCTGCCAGATAACCAACAGTTAATGAAGTGGGACCGAGAATCGGTGCCGTGCCGACACCGAGCCTGATCCCGATACCGGCACCGCCACCGATACGATAGATAGGACTCTGCTGAGCAAATGACGAAAGTGCAGCGGTACCTCCGTCTCCGTCATAAAAGTAAGGGTTGAGGACGGGAGCGTAGTCGGCATGAATTCCTCCCGCAGCGGCTAGGTAAACTTTTGAGCTGCCAAAGGGAAACTCATACGCCAGCCAATCTAGAATGATATCGTTGTTGTTACCGGGATTAAGGTCAAAGGTCTGGTTGCCCTCGAATGAACTATCAGGTTGAAGTGGAATCTTTGCAAGAAAAGGTGTAGTGTTACCAGCAGCAAGACGGGTGTGCAAAACATCTCGACCCGTGAAGCTGGTTTGGAAGTCTAAACGAACGCGATCGCCAAAAATGGTGTTGGTGTCCTCGCGATCGCTAAACTCGTCCGTGACGGCGAAGATTGCTTCACCCACCAGTTTGGTGGTTGTCGAGAACTGATGGTTTTCAAGGAACGTCACCCGCCCTTCCAGGTTATCTACCCGTGTGCGGAGAGTTGCCAATTCTGCTCCAAATTCATCGATCAACCGTTGCAGAGTTGCCAAATCTTCTTTGGTAACAAAGTCTGCTGTAGAAGCGGCAATCAATTTCTCAATTTGCAGCAAACAAGCGTTCAAACCAGCGGCAAATTCATAACGGCTCATTGCCCGGTTGCCCCGATAGGTGCCATCCGGATATCCTGCTATACAGCCATAGCGCTCTACCAGGCTTCGCAGTGCTTCATATGCCCAGTCGGTTGGTTCCACGTCCGACAGTTGGGAGACGTTGGTGACTTGGCTTTGGGAGTTATTGCCTTCCTGGCTGTAGCGATTGATTTGTTCTAAAACACTATTATTGCCAACTGTATTCCCTGCTGGAGCTGTTTGAGCTAGCTTGGATTCGGCAGGCATCACTGGCAAAGATGTGCCTTCAATCGTTTCAACCCCTAGTGCTTGAGCTGAGTCAGCGGTTGCTGGCTCCTGGCTGGGTGCGACTGCCAGCTGTTCTGGCGCTTCTGTCGCAGTAACTTTCTGCCCTAACTCTGACTTCTCAGCGTTTGCTGAAATCACAGGGATTGGGCTGACTGTTGGGGTTTCTGGCGCAGTAGCGATCGCTACTGGCTGTAATTCTGGTAGAGCCTCTACAGTTTGGGGCTGAATCACTTCTTTAGCAGCAGGGGTTTGTGCAGCGATCGCTGCCGATGAAACCACTAATGCTGCCCCCAAAACTGCTGGGCTGAATACCAGCGATTTCCAGATAAATTTAGCCATCTTTCCTCTTTTCCTCACACACACCTTAATTAAGAAAGATTTACATCCTTCTTAATTTTTCCTGTCATCCTACCACAGGCTAGAAATGGCATTAGGTAATAAATCATACAAAAAAGCCCCGCATTGAGCGAGGCTTTACCGATTTCATTTCACAATATTGGGCAATCTGGATTAACCCAACCGCCTAGCTTTTGTGTTACTAGAAGCTGAACGTAGTTCTGAGCGTACCGATAACAGCGTCGTCGTTAGCTTCGGTTTGACCAGGAGCTGTCAGCCAGATAACTCCTGGAGTAACGGAGATATTCTCTGTCAGCTGGTACTTGTAGAAAGCTTCAATGTGGTAGGGTCGATCCTTACCAACTGGAACCCGTTTACCGTCAAGTTCAAGACTTCCCAGATAGGGTTGAGCACCGGCAAAGATACCCAAAACGTTACCCCGTTTACCTAGGTCAGGAAAGGCTATCCCTAATCCATAGCTCCAGATTTCACCATCCCCGTCACCAATCACTCTGACGTCGCTATAAGAGACAAAGCCACTGAGTGAAACTCTGTCACCTAATCGGAAAGCACCTTGTAATCCGTAGGAGTTACTAACCCCTGGAGCTGGGTCAGTTGCTATACCAAGCTGGGGTGCATTTAGACCAAGTAGGGGTCCTATAAGCCCTGGAGTATTAGCCACGCCTGTACCGACTACAGCACCCCCTCTGCCACTGTCGAATATCGCGTTGCCAGAACTATGGTAGCCGTGAACGTAGGTCGCAGCTAAGCCGAATCGGTCACTGACGGTGAAATTGAGCTGCGCCAGAGCAGAATAGTCACCGTTGAACAGACCACCATGCTGATTAATATCTTGTCCGGGCGGTATGCTTCCGACCAGTGTGCTATCGGCAGGATTATTTGCATTATCTGCTAGATAACCCACAGTTAATGAAGTGGGACCGAGAATCGGTGCCCTACCCACACCCAATCTCAGACCAGCACCAGCACCGCCCCCGATGCGATAAATGGGGCTGTACTGAGCAAAGGTTGAGAGTGAGCCGCTACCACTGTCACTGACTCCGTTATAGAAGTAAGGATTTAAAACAGGGGTGTAGTCGGAATGGCGTCCTCCAGTGGCTGAGATGTAAACTTGGGAAGCGCCAAACGGGAACTCGTACGCCAGCCAGTCTAAGCCAATATCATTGGTGTTTTCGTCGTTGAAACCGAGGTTAAAGGTTTGGGTTCCCTCGGCTGTGTCGGGGGTTAAAACTCCCAGGTTCCCAGCTGCGAGACGGGTGTGCAAAATATCTCGACCTGTGAAGCTGGTTTGCAGGTCTAAACGTACTCGATCCCCAAAGATGGTGTTGGTGCCACGGTCATCGACATCGACATTGAAGTCGCTAATGCTAATATCACCCGTAAACGAGTCCGTGACGGCGAAGATTGCTTCACCCACCAGTTTGGTGGTTGTCGAGAACTGATGGTTTTCAAGGAATGTAACCCGCCCTTCCAGGTTATCTACCCGCGTGCGGAGAGTTGCCAGTTCTGCTCCAAATTCATCAATTAGCCGCTGAAGTGTGGCTAAATCTTCTTTGGTAACAAAATCTGCTGTAGAAGCGGCAATCAATTTCTCAATTTGCAGCAAACAAGCGTTCAAACCAGCGGCAAATTCATAACGGCTCATTGCCCGGTTGCCCCGATAGGTGCCATCCGGATATCCTGCTATACAGCCATAGCGCTCTACCAGGCTTCGCAGTGCTTCGTATGCCCAGTCGGTTGGTTCTACGTCCGACAGTTGGGATACGTTGGTGACTTGGCTTTGGGAGTTATTTCCTTCCCGACTGTAACGATTGATTTGTTCTAAAACACTGTTGTTGTCAACTGTATTCGCTGCTGGGGCGCTTTGAGCCAGCGTTGAGTTGGTCGGTGCTGCCATCGGAACCAACACACTGTTGTCTACGCCTAGAGCTTCGGCTGAGTCGGCGGTTGCTGCGTCCTGGATGGGCGTTGCTGCCACCTTAGCTGGCGTCTCTACTACTGGCATTACAGGTACAGATGTGCTATCAAGCTTCTCTACCTTTAGCGCTTCGGCTGAGTTGGCGGTCGCAGCATCTTGAATCGGCGCTACTGCCAACTGTTCGGGCGTTTCAACTTCAACTGCACTCAGCGCTTCGGCTGATTTAGCGGTTGCTGAAAAAACGGGGGCTGAGTTAGCTTCCGGGGCTTGGAGTGCAGTAACTAAAGCCACTGACTGAACTTTTGGTAAGTTTGACTCAGTCGTTTGGGGCTGAATCACTTCAGAGGTTATGGGCTTTTCAGCAGCGATCGCTGCTGACGAAAGCACAAGTGCTGCTCCAAAAACCGCTGGACTTACTAGCAGAGATTTCCACATTAACTTAGCCATCTTTCCTCTTTTCCTCACACACACTTATTTCAGAAAGAGTGACAATCCTTCTTGATTTTTCAAGCCATCGTAACACAGGCCGGACGCTGCCACCACCTCACTAGCGCCTAAAATGATTACTAGATCGCTCATTGAGATTTTTCGTGTTATTTTTCGGATGACCTCAGTCACTCTTTAAAAATGACTTGCGCCCTATGAAAGTTTTTTCTGTTAACCCATCGCTATTATCTGTTGCCAGTGTAAGCGTCACCTTATTGTACAAAATTTCTTGTAGATGATGCTTTGCTTCTTGACTGATACAGCAACTAACTTTCTTTTTATTTTGGGCGATCGCTTCTCCAAACTCTTTTATTTTCCTCTTCCAGTGCTTCCCTAACTAAACTTGATAGCGGATGAACGCTTTCGTTAATTTCAGGGTCGCTGAGTATCTGCGTGATCGCCTTCCTAAAATAAAGCCCCTAAAAAACTATCCGCCCCCACGGGAAGCGTTTTGGTATCACCATTACACTTAATGTGAGGGCGGTCTAGCGGGTCTTCAAATTAGCACCAGACTGTCGGAAGGGACTCCAAAAAGCAGTCTAGCTCTTTCAGCTTTTGTTAATCTCACTAGGAGATTAAAACTGGCTTTTAGAGAACAGCTCCGACGCTCAGCCGGTTAACGCTAATTTGATGACCCATAAATTTACTACTATCACTCATGGGCATCACCTCCTTGTTGCCTGAACGGTCTAATTCTCAAGAGGAGTAGGGTAAATATCGCTAAGGATTCATTCCCTTCATTTAGATTAGCACAGGCTAGAGCGGATGTGGACTGGCTTGAAAAAAAATACCCCGCGACTGGCGGGGTATCGTTCACTGAGGAGTGCTTGATGAGCGGGGTCGCCCCGCCCATGCTGAGTTAGAGAAAATTAACTCTAAATATTTCACTCCTGAAATTAGAGTGCGTTACCGCGAGGCAGAACCTCTTCAGGGAAGATAAAGTTCTCGTGGGGCTGATCCTGAGGAGCCATCCAAGCCCGGATACCCTCATTGAGCAGAATAT
>NZ_JACJTV010000013.1 GCF_014698845.1 Coleofasciculus sp. FACHB-1120
CAAATATCTCCGGATGCACTCCGCATCGCCGCTTGAAAGCACTTGGCGTGAGTTGTTTGAGTTGTTTGTAGGTCATGCGGCTTTCCTCCTTAACCTACTTTTTCCCATTTTCCTTCCATTCACGCAAGAGGTCTACTCTCCCCACCAGAAAGTATCATAACTAGACGAAATGCACTCGTTTAGCTTTGAGCGTTGATCCAATCCCCTAGCGCCTTGCCCATCTTTTTTAGCTGAAGAGGGCGCTTGTAACTGAAATTAGAAAGTTGGGCTGCGGGCTTGATAATACCCCGATTTTTCTCACCGTCACACCAGTACGAGTTTGGAGCCGATTGTGGCGTATCAATGAGGGTAAAGTGCAACAAGCCAATCAATCCAGCGTTTTGCAGTTCTAAAGAGCGTTGTTGTAATTCTTGGTAAACCTTCGCGCCTCCCTCGTCCCAATCAGTGCCAGTATCAGCCATCAAGAAAAAGTAATCGATCAGAGACGGCTTTTGCAGTTGTGTTTGGATGAATTGGGCAATCGCGATTACTCGATCGGGCATATCATAAAGCTTCGCTTGATCGGGGGTTAAGCGTTTGCATCCGTTCCCCTCATTCCGCCAAGGGCCTTGGGTGACTTGAAACCCAAAGAAATCGACTCCCGGTGCAGCCGCTTTTAAATCGGGTAAATAGTTTTGTAGACCTGTGGGAGAGGCATTGAAGTCACCGAAAGCCAAACCCACTTTCAAATTCAGTCCTGGAACTGAATTCGCTGAGGTACGTAATCTTTGGGCAGCTTCAGCCATTAACTGCCCGAACTTCTGCGGAATACTGGCATCCCACCCATAATTCGCATTAACGGGATCGCGCAGCGTTCCTACCAGATTATGCTCCGGTTCCAGCGATACATACACCGTCCCTTGCATCTTAGAGAGTACATCTTTTGCGAAGCGATCTAGCTCCGAGAAGTACCAACTCTTTCTGGCTTCAATTTCAGCCCAAGTTTTTTTACTTTGGGCATCGTGAGTAATCAAGTTAACGATAAAGACGGGGACAACCCCTTCCTTAAACATTCGGTCTGTCGTCGCGCAAGTTTTCTGACCAGCGACACAACCAAACCAGATGGGTTGCCATCCCACCTCTACTCCAAGCGATGTCGCTTTCGGTTTGGGTAAACCGACTTCTTTGGCAACATCAAGGCTGTGCATCCAAGTTTCTTCCACATTGCTCGTGCCACCACCAAAACCAATTAGCAATGAATTACTGGTTTGGGGAGTGCTGGTTACGGGTTGAGGAGTCGCGGTTATCGGGGGAGAAGTCGCGGGGGTCTGAGCAGTTGTTGGTGGAGTTGTCGGAGGAGTATAGATGGTCTGACCTTGACCCATCAGCTTTTTTTGACTCAGAACCATCCGGAACCAGTTTTGAACCATCACTTGGGTTCCGTTTCGCCGCCTCGTAGTGCTCCGGAGTTGAGAGTTTGCTACATTCTCATTCCAAACGATCAACTGCCGTTTTCGGGTTTCCACATAACGGATTGAAGAAACGCGACTTTTTTGTCCATCCACCAAATAAGCAAATACAAGTCCGTAGTTAGGATTACTGCGTTCAACTGGAATCCAATACTCCCGACCGCAGGCAGCAGGATTCACTTTCTCTGGAACTCGATTGAAGTGATGGAAAACGTAGTAAAGGCGACCATCCCGATCAACGCCTTTGCCCAGTTGAGTTAGCATCCCGGAGCCACAGTAGTTTTGAATTGCTGTTTTGCTGGTTTGAGGGCTTGGGGAGGCAGGAGTAGAGGCGGTTTGGGCTGCTGTAGAAGCTTGGCTCTGGTTATTTATCAGAGTTTGGGGGAGAGTAGAGGCAGTCTGAGTGCGCCTTAGCTGGCTCCAATTTAGAATCCGCGCGATCGCATGAGAAAGGGCTTGATTACCATCTTGCCGCGTTAAGATTCTTCTCAGTAGAGGATTGACTGAATTACCATCCCAAACGATGAGTTTCCCGTTGTTAGTTTCCACATAGCGAGTGGCAGAAACGCGATTTTTGTATCCATCCACCCAATAAACAAATACAAGTCCGTAGTAAGGATTGCTTTGCTCGGTTGGAATCCAATATTCCCGACCACAAGCGGCAGAATTCACTGACTCTTGACCTCGGCTGAAGTCATAGAAAACGGAATACACTCTCGTGTCTGTATCGATTCCGCTGGTGGGTTTGGTGATGGTGCCAGAACCACAGTAATTTGTCGGGGCGGTCTTCTCAAAAGGGCTGGGTTGGCTTGCTAGGATTTGCTGTTGTTGAGACTCAGAAGCAAATTGATTCACCGTATCCTTGAATACAGAAGTTTGAATGGCAGGCGGGTCAGCAGCAATGGCCACAGAGGAAGCATCGGTATGGGGACTGCTGATACCCAAATTGAGGGTAAAAACTGTGCTGAGCGCTATTGCGAGAATGCGGTGCAGGAATGTTACCGGGTCAAAGAAGGAGCCTACTAGAGTTGCAACAAAGCTGATGGTAGCTAAAGCAAGCAGCCGAATTCTACGCATTATGCAGCCGGAAATCTAAATAGATTATTGGCTGCTTCCTTTCTCTACTTCATCGGGAAATTTGCTGGATATCTCATTAATTGGCATTTGGCTCTCCGTGCGATCGCGTAGTTCCCGCACTCTTCAACACCGTTCCTGTCCGTTAATCAACCTAAAATTCTGCTGAATATCAGAAATCCGGTTGCTTAAGAAACGGGGTTTCCAACTACTTCCCTTACTTCTGCCTCACCAGAATTAGTCCCGAACGCTACTTCACCTAATCGTTTCAAAAGGTAAAGGTTGTCGATTGATCAATACCGCAACCGAGCTACCAAAAAGTTCACAATAGTGCTGAGTTTTCGACAACAAGAGGAGCCAATCAGGATAGCTGAATTTACCGCCATAGCAACCAAAAGTGATTGATTTAGCCATTCTCCTTGTCTTAGTTGCTGGTTTTAGTAACGAATTCGAGGGTCGATGTAAGCATTGATAATATCAATCAAAATGCTAGCAACTACGACAATCGATGCAAAAAATACCATGATTCCTTGCACAGTAGGATAATCGCGTAAAGAAATTGCTTCATACAGCCGATTTCCTAAACCAGGCCAAGAGAACGTAACTTCTGTTAAGACTGCGCCGCCAAGCAATGCGGCTAAAGTCAGCCCCAGGACGGTAATCACTGGAATCATGGCATTTTTTAGGGCATGGGCAAAGAGAATCCGCGATTCTGGAATACCTCTGGCTCTAGCAGCTTCTACATAATCCGCCTTGAGGGTTTGCTTCAAGTTCACCCGGACAATCCGCTCGAAAATCCCACTGAGGAGGATTCCGAGGGTCAAGCTGGGGAGAGCGAGATAATGTAATGCGGTGAAAAAATGCTCCAAGTTACCGCTGAGGAGACTATCAATCGTGTAAAGACCCGTGATGAGAGGTGGGGGTGCTGTAGTGAGGGGAAAGCGAGATCCTAGGGGAAACCAGCCTAGCTGAACCGAGAAAATCAACTGTAGAATCATCCCTACCCAGAATATCGGGAGTGAGTAGGTGATGATGCCAAACAAACGACCGCTCGCGTCTAAAACCGTGCCAGGGCGGGTGGCAGAAAGGATGCCAACGCCGACGCCGACCAGGAAAGCGATCGCCATACTAAATACTGCCAATTCTACTGTCGCGGGGAAGTATGTCTGAATCTCACTCCAAACATCTTGACCCTGACTGGTCAGCGAAGTCCCCAAGTTCAAGCTGAGTAAGGAACCTAGATAGCGAATGTACTGCGACGCTAAGGGATCGGATAGCCCCAGCTGTTGACGATATAGCTCTTTGACGCTTTCTGGGGCGCGACCGCCTAAAACCGCATCCACCGGGTCGCCTGGGGTGGCACGGAGGAGCAAAAACACTAGGGTGATGATGATCAATAGCATCAAGGGTGCTAGGAGAAGGCGGACGAAGATGTAATACTGTAGGGCTTTGGAACGAGACATTTCTTTTTTAACGCAAAGGTTCGCAGAGGTTTACGCAAAGGTAGCGCTGTCGCGCCGCTTCGCTAACGCAGAGGTTTAACTCTGCGTAATGCAAGTGCTTCCCTTTGTGTTCCTCTGCGTTTAAAAGGGAATTGTAAAACTAAGCGATCGCTACTTTTTAATTGTCCAGAAGGCGAAATCCTGGGTGGGATTAATGCGGAGACCGCTGACACCTTTTTGGGCAAAGGCGAAGTCTTTACTTTGCCACAGAGGAACGTAAGGAACGTCTTTCGCGAGTAGGTCTTGAATATCCGCAAAAATCTTCTTGCGAGCTTCGGGGTTTTGCTCTTTTCGTTCTTGGGAAATCAGCTGGTTCATGCGATCGCTGTAATAAAATGACCCCTGATTTTGGCTTGCGCCGTCTTCACAGCCGTTTGCCGCCGATCCTTTCGGACACTCCAGAAAGGGCTGAACGTAGTTGTCAGGGTCGAGAAAGTCTGGATACCAATCCAGTAAGACGGTCTGATAAAGACCTTGGGGGACACTTTTAAAGAAGGTGGCGGAGTCTACGGTGTTGACTTCAAATTGCAGCATTCCTCCCAGTTCTTGATCTGCCACTGCTTTGAGGGTACTGGCAGCAAGTCGGCGAGTCGGTGAAGTCGAAGGATACCAAATTTGTAGCTTCAAAGGATTGGTAGGAGAATATCCAGCTTGCTGCAACAGTTGTTTTGCTTTGTCGGTATTGCCATCCCCGTATTGGTCTTTAAATACTGGCTTGTAGACATCAAAGGTAGTGGGCACCATGCTGTAGAGGGGTTCAGCTTGATTTTTGAGCGATCGCTCATTCACTAAAGGTCGGTTGACGATGGATGCGATCGCTCCACGCACGACTGGGTTATCGAGCGGCTTACTCTTGGTATTGAGCACCATAAAGCTAGCAGCACTCCCCTGAGACTCAATCGCTTGCCAGCTCCCTTTGGTCGCCCCATCTTTCAAGCTGGCAATCTGGTCGGGATCGAGGGATAGGTAGGCGACATCCACGCCTCCCGTGCGAAATGCGTTAAACAAGTTGGCTGAATTACTCAGCACTTGCACGTCAATTCCTTTATTTACTGGTTTCTCGCCCCAGTATTGGTCAAAAACATCCAATCGCTGCGACTCGCTGCTAAACTGAGCCAACTTGTAAGGGCCAGTTCCCACAAATGTGTTCGGTTTAAATTTCCCGGTGCCAATTTCATAAGCTTTGGGTGAAACCGCAGCGGCACCAGAAAATGCCAGTAGGGCGGGAAAGGCGGCAAACGGCTTTTTCAGCTTGATGGTTAACTCGTTGTCTCCGGTCGCCTTCACGGAGTCCACCGTATCGCCGAGAAGAAACGATGGCTTCCCTTTGTTTTCGATAAAGCGTTGCAGGGAAAATTCCATCGCTTTGGCGTTAAAAGGAGTGCCATCGTGGAAGACGACGCCCTGACGCACAGGAATGGTGTAAGTTAACCCATCTGGACTCACTTTCGGCATTGCCGTCGCCAGTTGCGGCTTGAGTTGGGTGCTTCCCAATTCGTAGGTATACAGGCGATCGCTCATGTTATAGAGCAAGTAGGCAGCTGCTAGCTCGTAATTATCTGCCGGGTCCATCGTCCGTGGCTTCTGGGTAGTGCCGATGGTAATCCGACCCGAATTGGCACCACCAGGACTGGGAGAAGTTGCAGAATCAGACGCCGGTCGCTTCCCACAGCTGATCGCGAGAAAACAACAAAGACAAAACAGACAAAAGAATTGTCCGATGAACCGCCACCGATGAATAGACAGGCGTCCCCACTTCATAAATTAACTATGCGCTCTTTCAAATCGACTTAGATATCTCATTAAAGCCGATTAAGCTGAAAGCTGAGTGTTGACCCTGGAAGTGCTAGATCGAAAAAGTGCTAGATCGAAAAATACAGCGGGAAAGATTTTGCATCCTTGGGTTTGACGAATACTCGCTGTTGTGGCTCCAACTCTAACTGGTCGAAGCGCTCTCGCGTGATATGTGCCGTGACGACCTGACCATCGTCTAAGATTAATTCCGCCTGAATTTCCCAGCCGAGATGAATTAAGCGGTTCACCCTTGCCGGTACGGAGCTGCCGTTGGGGTTCGTGTCTACGACAACATCATGGGGACGCAGGAAAATCTCAGCTTGGGTCGAATCAAACCCGTTTGCCTCGAAAATGCGGGAAGTGCTGGGCAACACATTCACTGGGCCAATGAAACTCATGACAAACGGTGTCGTTGGGTGATCGTAAATCTGAGCGGGTGTGCCGATTTGTTCGACTCTGCCTTTGTTCATCACCACAATTTCATCGGAAACTTCCATCGCTTCTTCTTGGTCGTGGGTGACGAACACGGTGGTGACGTGGACTTCATCGTGCAGGCGTCGCAACCAAGCCCGCAAATCTTTCCGAACTTTGGCGTCTAAGGCTCCAAAGGGTTCATCTAGCAGTAATACTTGGGGTTGAACGGCTAGCGCTCTGGCTAAGGCAACTCGTTGCCGCTGACCGCCGGAGAGTTGGGAAGGGTAGCGATCGCCTAGTCCGCTCAGTTGCACTAACTCCAGCAATTCTTCCACCCGCGCCTTTACTTTGCCTTTGGGAGTTTTTTGGATCTCCAAGCCAAAAGCAATATTTTTGCGGACGGTGAGATGCTTAAACAGGGCATAGTGCTGGAATACAAACCCGATGTTGCGGTCTTGAACACTTTGATGGGTGGCATCTTGACCAGTCAGCCAGATTTTGCCGCTATCTGGCTTTTCCAGACCGGCTATCAGTCGCAGCAGTGTAGATTTACCAGACCCCGAAGGCCCTAAGAGTGCTACCAGAGAGCCTGATTGAATTTCTAAGTTGACTTCGTCAACGGCTTGAAAACTGCCGAACTGCTTGGAGACGTTTTCAACAACAATGCCCACTACTTTCGACCCCTAGACAAGAATATTTTTTTAGCTATCCTATCTGGGTTTTCATTGACCCATCAAAGTCAGGATAGACTAATCTCCGGTTTACCGATGAGATTAACGTACATATATACCATACCTAAAATGTATTTGCATTAATTGAGATTTGCTAGAGACCTGTGGGTCAACAAAACTGGCAGGCAAAATGAGACAGTTATATTCTGCCTGCTCTCCCCCGCAGCATTTTTATAATGCATTCTTAAATTAAGTTGAAGTCGGGAGGGTGACGAGATGAATGTTCTAGCCTCCGCAACTCCCGCAATCTCCGGCTCCGCAATCCATCCCAGAACCGCAATCTAAAGAAACACAATCTGCGGCTCCACAATCTAAGGAAGCACAATCCATTTCAGAGAAACAATCTAGTGCTTCACAACTCAGCTCTGAGACACCTGATACACAATCTAGAGCACCATAATCATTACAATTACTACAGTTGCTGCCCCAGTTTCTATTTCTGCGATCGCGGTTGGTGCGATCGCTATCAGCTTGACTGCTATACCTGGCTTGCAAAATTTGGTTTGCGATTTTACAAGCTCGAAATCGTTGGCGCACCGTTGCGATCGCCCCCACCAAACCCTGTTGTGCAATCATGCGCTTGGCGTACTGAGAGCAAGATTCCCCCTTGTAAAGCAATCGATGAGCGCAAGAAAACCCTTTGCGGGGTGAAATGTGCCTCTGATAGCCGCCGATAGAAGCGATCGCCATTTGCCGAATTGCAGAATCGAGGGAAGGAGCATTCATAGAATTGGAGCAAAAATCTCTGAAGTGATTGGGAGTAGCTACAACCCCAGGAACCGCGATTTAGTTTTCAATGTGTTAAGCTCTGTTGCAATTCAGTCACAACCTGCACGATCCTGCTGGGACAACCGAAAAGTCCGTGATACCATCTCACCTTGTAGCCGTAAGAGAATCGGGAGAATAGCTTTGGTACTACGGGTTGCTGTTGTGGGATCGGGTCCGGCGGGTTCCTCTGCTGCCGAAACGCTAGCAAAAGCTGGAATTGAGACTTACTTGTTTGAGCGCAAGCTAGATAACGCCAAGCCTTGTGGCGGGGCAATTCCGCTATGCATGGTGAGCGAGTTTGACCTACCGCCTGAGATTATTGACCGGCGGGTCAGAAAAATGAAGATGATCTCACCTTCCAACGTTGAGGTGGATATCAACATTGAAAAAGAACATGAATATATCGGTATGTGTCGCCGCGAGGTATTGGATGGATACCTACGCGATCGCGCAGCTAAATTAGGTGCAAATTTAATTAACGGCACTGTTTATAAACTCGATATTCCCACGGGCAATGCTGACCCTTACACCTTGCACTACGCCGATCACTCGAACGGTAGCGCTGAAGGGGAAATGAAAACCCTGAAAGTCGATCTAGTGATTGGGGCCGATGGGGCGAATTCCCGCGTTGCAAAGGCAATTGACGCCGGGGATTACAATTATGCGATCGCCTTCCAAGAGCGCATTCGCCTGCCAGAAGATAAAATGGCTTACTACAACGACCTGGCAGAAATGTACGTCGGGAACGATGTTTCTACCGACTTCTACGCCTGGGTATTCCCCAAATACGACCACGTCGCTGTCGGCACTGGCACCATGAAGGTGAACAAAGCCGACATCAAAAATCTGCAAGCAGGCATCCGCAAGCGTGCCGCTAGAAAACTCGCAGGCGGCGAAATCATCAAAGTAGAAGCTCACCCGATTCCAGAGCATCCCAGACCCCGCCGCGTTGTCGGTCGCGTTGCTCTCGTGGGAGACGCCGCCGGAACGGTTACGAAGTCTTCTGGAGAGGGAATTTACTTTGCCGCCAAGTCGGCGCGGATGTGTGCAGAAACCATTGTTGAAACTTCCAACGGTGGTACCCGCATCCCTACAGAAGCCGACCTGAAGCTGTACCTGAAGCGTTGGGATAAGAAATACGGCATCACCTACAAGGTGCTGGACATTCTGCAAACCGTCTTCTATCGCTCTGATGCCACTCGCGAAGCGTTTGTGGAAATGTGCGCCGACAAAGACGTGCAGAAGCTTACCTTCGATAGCTACCTGTACAAAACAGTCGTTCCGGCAAATCCCTTGATTCAGATGAAAATTACTGCCAAAACGATTGGTAGCTTGTTACGGGGTAACGCGCTAGCTCCTTAGTGGTTTCTATCGGTAAGCAGAATTTGAAAAGCAAAAAAACCTAGAACATTAACAAATGGTTTTTCAGCCAGCGTTGGATCTTAAGAATCCAACGCTGGTTTTTTTATCCTCGTAATATTCAGATAGCGCTCCTCTGAGAGTTTTTATTGACGAGAGAAGAAGACCGACCGCTACTTGAACTGAGAACAGCCACAATTAAGCTTAGTAAGCGAACGATTGATAAACCTCAACCTCGGATTTATCGTTTACGGATTCCACAATCGGATTAAAACGCAACAAGTGACGGGCGCGTTCGGAGAGTGTATCTAGGGTTGCACGCGGAATATTAATCGACACCTCAGGACGAAACATCCAGCGGCGACTATAGCCAATTACAACCATCGGACGCGGTGTTTCTGTGTAGTTAGGAGTGCCCCGGTGCAGACCCCGAACATCCCGGATCATCACATCACCCAGTTGCATTGTGACAGGTTCTAACTTGGCTTCTCCAGACTCCATGCGGCGCAGTCCTTCCTCTTTGGAAATCATGTGCGTACTGCGCGTAATCTCCATTGGCCCGTTTTCCAGAGTGATATCTACGAGTGGAAAGTTGACAGCTAACTGGAATGGCGGCGTTTCTGTACCCATTTCGGGGAAAAGTGGCGGCGCATCTCGATGCACGTCTTGATATTCAGACCCCAGCAAAGGTGTGTCAGTTGCTAGTTGGCACATCACTGCATCTTTGCCTACTAACAACTCTACAAGTGCCAGAATATCGTCATCTTCGTAAATACTAGGATCGGCAAAAGGAGCAGTGAAAGGAAGGGTTACATAATAGCGGGCTGAACCGCGATTGCGAAGCTTGCCTTCGCGGACAATGTGATCTTCTAGCAAAGGCGTGAAAGCTTCACGCCAAGAATTAAGTGTTACCGGGGAAAAGTGATTGGGCAACACACAATAGCCATCGTTCAGAACCGCTTGGGCGAACGATTCGATTTGTTGGTGGTTATAGCGCTTTGTCATCATCTTTTGATTTTAGCGATTGAGTATAGCGAATGGCTGTAGTTTAAAGTTTTATTTATGATAATTAATAATCCAACAATTAGGCGTTTTAAAACCCTCATCTCTAAGAATAAAGCGTTTTCTTGTAAATTTTAATACTTAATAAATAAACCTATAAAGAGAGTTTAGATAAAACTATTCATCCAATAGTTGCTTAAATAACTCTTCTCCTCGAATTGCGCTAAAAGCCTCGTCATTTTTAGCGATTTCTTTATACCTAGGCTCAATATCAATTGCCCATTGTAGGTTTCCGACTGCTAGATTAAGGCGGTATTGCATTGCATAGCAGCGAGCATTGTTATATCGAGCTTCCGAAAAGTTTGGTTCAATTTTAACCGCTAAGTTATAAGATTGATTTGCCTCTAAATATCGACCTTCAGAGAAGCAAGAATTACCTAAAATCAAGTAATCGTTGGCGTTTAAATCAAGATTTTGATTGACAGATTCTGTTTCTGCCACTCTTTGCTCAGACACTGCATCGTTTGTTTGAGCTATAGGCTCCGATAGGGTATCGGAAACCAGTTCATGATTTTGATAAGAATGCTCAAAGTTAGAGCTTTCAATTTCTCTATCTATAACGGTCGGAATTTTAACAGCTTGTGCATAACTGAATTTTGCAATTTCTTGTTGTACACTTTGTTTCTGTTCTTTTAGGTTTTCTAATATAATCTGAGCTTGAGATAAAGTTGTATTTAATTGGCTTAAAGTATCCGTTTCAAAAAGATTAGCTTCTTGCGGTAAAGCAGATTGTTCTAATTTTAAGTTAGCCTTGACTGTCTCTTCTATTTGTCTAGTAAGTTGTTCTTGTAGGTGCGCGAATCCCTTCTGAGCATCTGAAATTATTTGATTTGTCATACTGCGATGAAGCAGAACCACACTAACAGCGATCGCAATCGGAAACAGCGTCAGAACCAGTACCAAAGTATTCAGCAGCGTGGTGATGCGGCTAAAGGCGCGGTCAACTTCAGCTTGGACGCGATCGCGTATTTCTTTCTCTTGCCGCAGTCGTTCTAGTTCCTCTCGTTCTTGATTTGACAGGGTTGGAGATGAATTAGGCTGGGGTTGGGCAGTGGTAGCAACGGCAGATACTAGCAGGGAAGAAAGCGCCAGTGCAGGAAGCGCAAGCTTTGCGATCGCAACCAGATTGGGAATTTTCATTTTTCATCCTGTTAGCTTTCAGTCTTAGTATTCCCAATCCGAGCCAAAACTATCAGCCAATCTGCATTTAAATTGCAGATTAGTCGCAGAGGGTTGGAAATGGGGAATGGGTAAAGACTTTTTGAGTTATAACCCTTGGCTTCGCTCAATGCCAGGGGTTTGAATTTTGAATTAAAGAACGCTCTTCTCACTCAAAACTCAGACGCGATAAATCGCGTCTCGACAACTCAAAACTCTAATTCCCTTCCCAGTCCCAACCCATCGCCACATCTGAAATGTAAAGGTAGGACGATCGCTTTTAAACCACCTGATAAATAAAGCTGAGTGTTGCCCAGCTTCGCACATCTAGGGCGTAGGAGTCAGAAGAGATAGGAATCGTTTCCGAAGGGACTGAAGCGATCGCTTCCCCCTCCCCTTCATGCCGCATCGCTAACGTACTCGCCTGATGCAAGTCTTGCAGCACCGCCTGCGCCACACTCAGCGGCTTAAACAACTCGCCTACTCCCTCTCCCTTCGACCCGCGAATTGATGCCACAGTCGCCATAGTCTGGGTAAAGGGTGCCGAGGAGCAAATTAGAAGAGTTTCTTCTAACCCGCTAGAACCGCGAATCGTCAATTCAAAAGAGTCAGCAGGTTGTGGCACGATCAGGGTAGCACCCGCCTCGACGACCAGCTCTTTGATCGTTGGTTTCGCATCCGAGCCGTCCCCGATTTGGGGAAATTGTAGCGGATAGAGAGCAACACCAGCGCCGCCGCTATCAACGCCGATAAGCATCAAATAAATCGGGCGATCGCTATAATTTTGGACTCGGTACTGGATGCGGCTACCGATGGGGATGGTGGGGATACCTCCCTCGGAAGGAATTTTTGAGTTGACAAGACGCGATGACTCGTTTCTGGGATTAGAATCTACAACGGCGTTCCCTGTCATCCGCAGCGTTTCTCGTTTTAGCAACACCTTTTGGCTGGGATAAATCATCTCCAACGTTGCCCCCACTCCCAACCGGGAAGACCCTTCATTGACCGTCAAACGCAATAATTTCGCTGTCAGCAACGTCCTCAGTTTGGGCACTAACCGATTCACAGCCGCCTTCACCGCCTCACCCGATTCCCCAACGGTATTGGGAATCAAATCCCGACCCAGAGAAAACAGCCCATATCCTCCTAGATAATCGGATGTCTGCGCCTTGCCAAACAAATAATCGGCGGGTTGCTCTCCTGCCGTCACCACGGATGAGACAGAGCGAACGCTGGCAAAAGCACTGGTGGCATCCACGCGTTCAATTCGCTCTAGTCCGGCGTCTAAGGCAATCGTCAAGCCTATATTTTTAGGCAACACCCGGACAGATTCGTGAACCAGTTGCCCCACTTGGAGGCTAGAGAGGCTAGAAGTGTCTGCGATGCCGACAACTCGCGCCTTGGCGGTGAGGCCCTCTTTGGAACGAATGTGTAGTTGCAGTTGAGTCGGAACTGAGGATACTTCACCTGTCGCGTTGCTGTCTGGCGTCTGAGCTTCCGGCATAGGTAGGGAAGCACTCAGCTGAGAATTCACTCCGTAGTATTCCAAAACGGGTGCAGGTAATCCTGCTAGCCACAGATGTACCGTTTTACCGCCTTCTTCCACCGCTGTAACGACGCCATCCGCACCGATGCTAATTTCCGGCTGATAGGGTAACAAGGAAGGCTGGTTACTTTTTTGACCGCTTAACTGGGGTTGTTGCTCTTTCCCCGCCAGCTGCTCGACGACCCCAGCTGCTCGACTGAAACTGACTTGAACCGTAGTGGGAGGAGTCGCCTGCCAGAGATGTTGCGTCAGGGCATAGGTGAACAGTCCAGCGCTGAAACCGCCCCAAGAAGCCTCTGCCGCAAGTTGACTGGGACCAGCCGCTGCCAGCACGATTCCTGGCATTTGACCGGGTTGGTGCTGCTTCTTGAGCTGTTCCCGCGAAGATTTGAGACGCCGCAGGAGTTGTTCCTGAAAAGCGAGTTCCTGGTCGCTCGCTTGCTCTGCTAGCGATTGTAAGGCAGAACGAATCCGCAAGTTCCCTTGGAGGACTGTATCGGCGTCAGTATAGCTGGTATCCAGTACTGTTGTGACTTGGTCTGTGGGAAGCGATCGCAACAGCAACAGCAGTGTCTCTTCCAACAAATCATTCGCCGGTGCCCCTTTCGTCGGCAGCACTCCATCTACTGGCACTAAACTGTTTTGAGTGTTGATTTGAGTGTTCAAGGCTGTAGGCGCTAGCGGTGCAGCCGCAACGCTTTCGCCTTCCGGAAGGGTGGACTGAGGACTGAGTGAGGATTCATCAGCACCTAACTCAGTTCTGAGTCCATTCTCCTCAGTCCTAGTTCTGACACGGCTACCGCAGCCGCTGAAGTGGAACAAAACAACATCCCCCGCCGCTGCCTGCTCTGTGAGATGCTCCAGAAAAGCAGTTTCAATATTCTGCCGCGTTGCTTGGCTATCTGTCAGCGTCAGAATATCGCTAGGGTGAAAACCAAAGCGATGAATCAACAGTTCCCGTTGTAGTTCCACATCTGTGACACAACCTTGTAGAGACGGAAGCGATCGCGTCTCTGTCCCACGAGGGTACTGATTAATTCCTACCAGTAGCGCCAACTTCCGCCCACTCGGTTGTGCCAGCGCCTGATAATAGCGATCTAGCAGAGGCACCGCAAAGCTTTGATCTCCCAGTAGAGATAGGGCCGTTTCGCTCACGCCCAGCGCCGCTAGCGCCAACCCTGCCCGTTGCAGAAAACTTCGCCGATTCAATCCCATATCAGCCATTAGCCATTAGCCATTACTCGATCAGCCTATCAGGGGCTAGGCTTTAGAGAATAGTCAAGAATGGCAAATTTTCAAATTTAAGTTGCCTCCCCTCTCAAATTTCAAATTTGAAACTTGCAATCTTAAATTTGCTTGCTTCCTCTGGCACCTGCATCGCCCTTGCCAATTCTGCCGCAACTTCTGGGCGAGAAAACTCTGGTGGTGGCAATTCACCCCGACGTAGCATTTCTCGCACCTTCGTTCCCGATAGGTGAATGCGTTCAGAGGGATTGCTGGGACTGGTCTTCGTCGTCGCCATTGTCTGCGTGCGCGTGCAGTAGAAGGCGTGTTCAAACTTCATCGGCATGATGCCCAATTCACCCGGCTCAAACTCATCAAAAATGTGCTGAGCATCGTAAGTTCCATAATAATCGCCGACACCCGCATGATCGCGCCCAACGATGAAGTGCGTACAGCCGTAATTCTTGCGAAGCAGGGCATGGAAAATTGCCTCTCTAGGGCCAGCGTAGCGCATCGCGGCGGGATTAATTGCCAAAATTACCCGGTCTTGGGGGTAGTAGTGTTCCAGCATAATCTCGTAGCAGCGCATCCGAATCTCTGCCGAGATGTCATCATCTTTGGTGACTCCTACTAAGGGATGCAAGAACAAGCCATCTACGGTTTCTAAAGCGCACTTTTGGATATATTCATGCGCCCGGTGGATGGGGTTGCGAGTCTGGAAGCCGACAATCGTTTTCCATCCCCTTTCTTTGAACATGGCGCGAGATTGAGCGGGATCGATCTGGTAATTAGGGAATAAAGAATGAGAGTCGCGTTGCAACAGCCAAACTGAACCCGCGAGATTAATTTCCCCTTGCTTGTAGACAACCTTAACGCCTGGGTGTTTTTCATCCTCAGTGCGATAAACATTCACCGCCTCGCGGGTTTTATCGTAGCGATACTTTTGTGTGAGTTCCATGACACCGACAAATCTACCCGTCGGGTCATCCAGACGCACCAAACTGCCTTCTTTTAGATTCGCCGCAACCGACTCATCCACCGAAAGCGTCACAGGAATTGCCCACGGTAGCCCATTGGCAAGCCGCATTTCAGTAACTACTCGATCGTAGTCTGCCTGTTCCATAAAGCCAGTCAGCGGGCTAAATCCACCAATGGCAATCAGTTCTAAATCCGATGTCGCCCGTTCGTCGAGTTGCACTCTGGGGAGAAAGTCGGCTTTATCGAGAAATACTTGTCGTTGTTCTGGTGTAGCGATGCGATTAATTAGCTGACCGCCGTGAGGTGCTATGCCGTCTGGACGCTGACTCATATCGAATTGTTAATTTTAGCTGCAAAAATTATCGTACCAATATATAGAACCGGACGGTGAAAAACCTAACCTCCCAGTTCCCTTCTCTTGGGGTTAAAGAGGATCGACTTTTCAACTAACGTGTTTGTGCTCATTATGCGATCGCTTCCCATTCATCCAAGGTAACTTGAAACTCTTTATAGACTTGTTCCATAGCTAACTCCTCTGTTTCAAAGTAACCTTCTTCGGAAGCTCCCCGCTCCTGCGATATTTGGAAGAGATAGAAACCAGAGTCAGTTGTGTATTGCACAATTCTAATTTCTTGAGGTGGGGATAGCTCTATTTTTCCCCCATTTACATAGCGATACCGACGCACGACTCTGATAGATGTATGCTGCGAACTTAGAAACACACGACGCTTTAAGATGGGCAATCGTTGTTTGAATAATTCAAGTAGCTCAAAGAAAACATCTAGAGCTTTGGCTTCGTCTCCAACTTCTTGCAGAATAATGTTGCACCATCCTGCTGTTGATGCTTCCCACTTGCAATATCTAGCAATCCAATCATGGAATTGTCCAAAGGGAGGGATTTCTTCTGGAACAGCAATATTATTGGTTTGTATAGCAAAATAGTACCCAGAAATAAATGCCTTTAATAAGGTAATAGACTTCTTTCCCAAGTACATACCAGGTCTAGGTTTTATTCTTTCCAAAAGCTCATGGATAGGCATTTTTGAAGGGAATATAGGTGACATACAGTATCTCGCTTTACCTAGAACAGGGCAGAAACTTGAATTTAACCGTTTTCAAGAGTGGATACAGGAAACATATAATATTACGGCATTTCACGGATAGGATAATATAATTATCTTCTCTTCCGCGACTGAAAGAGACGCGCCAGATAAATTTTTGGAGCTAATTGAATAATTTTAGAATAGAGAAATGGATTCACTTATTTATTTTTAAGCCAGAAAATCCTCCGAGTTTGATTTACATTTTTCCAAAGAAAAACACCTCTTTATCTGATTGAATAGCAACAAAAAAAGAGGCAAAATATTTTACCTTTGCCTCTAAATAAATTGTCTATTTCTTGTGGAGTACGCTAAGTATAATTCGCTTTGCGTATCTTAGCGCTCCTTTGATTTCTTAATTACTCAAACCTGTCGATGATGCCGCCGCCGAGTACGATATCTCCATCGTACAAAACCGCAGCTTGTCCAGGGGTAATCCCGAACTGGGGTTCATCGAAGACAAGCTTGATTCGCGAATCTTCGAGAGGAATTACGCTGACTGGTACTGCCTTTGAACGATAGCGGACTTGCACTTCGGCGCGGATGGGACTGGTGGGTTCTGGGATAGAAACCCAATTTAACCGCGATACGGTGCATTCAGGCTTGTGGGTGCTAGCGCGATCGCCTACAATCACTCGATTCCGTACCGCATCCAACGCCACCACATACAGCGGTTCCGCCGCCGCAACACCAATTCCCTTCCGCTGTCCAATGGTGTAGTGATGGATACCCGTATGCTGACCCAACACCTTCCCGGACTGGTCAACAATGTCACCCGTTTGCTGAGAAATGTACTTGTCTAGAAACGTTTGCATGGAACCGTGGGATTCAACCAAACACAAATCCATACTTTCTGGCTTATCAGCGGTTTTTAAGCCGAATTCTGCGGCGATGCGCCGAGTTTCTGTCTTGTGCAGTTCTCCCAACGGAAACATCGATCCCGCTAGCATTTCTTGGCTTAAATCGTACAAAAAGTACGACTGATCCTTAGATAAATCTACAGCCCGACGCAGCTGATAACGTCCTGTTTCTGCGTCATACCCGATCCGCGCATAATGACCCGTGGCAATTTTATCAATCCCCAATTCTTCAGAGGCATAGCGCAGCATCGGGCCAAATTTCACCGCCTTATTGCACTGAGAACAAGGTAACGGAGTAATCCCCGATTCGTATCCCGCAACCAGGTAATCGACAATATTTGCCTGAAAAACATCCCGACTATCAACAATGTGATGGGGAATGCCCAACTGTTCGCAAAGAGAAGCCGCATCGACCATTCCCTCAGAACAGCATTGACCTTTACCCTTCATTAGCCAGAGGGTAAGACCAACAACTTCATATCCTTGATGGTGGAGGGTAGCGGCTGCGACGGAACTATCAACTCCACCGGAGAGGCCGACGACGACTTTATTCATGGACGGAAAACTGATTTACAGACTGAAAGATTACTCAAACATTACTTGCTTTTCTAAGCTAACACCTAGACGCTAAAATAGTGAGTCCCTTTTCAAGAGGAACCCACTATCTTATTTGACTGAACAAAACTCTTGAAACCCTTAATAAGCCCTAGAGAAGGTTAAGCAGGAACCTAGGCACGTTCATGCACTAGGGCTTTATTTAGCCTTCAAAGGAGGGTAAGTAGGGCAGAACGCCTGCTGCTGTTGGGTTACACCCTGGTGAAACTTCTCTACACGGAAAGATTTGTCAGTCAGACAGACCCACTAACTTGAACAGCAAGGTAGAAATTAAGTGCTTATTACTGAGAGAAGACGACTACATCGCCACCGCTGAGGACATCGATAGCAACAACATCATTAACCGCTACATTGTTGTTGTTGAGGGCGTTCTTAATGACCTCATTGTTGTTGAGAACATTCCGCAGATTGAGGATCTCTACGTTGTTCCTGTTGAGCGCGTTGTTCAATGCCTCGACGTTATTATTGTTGAGAATACCTTCGACATTGACGACGCGAACATCTTCTACAGTTAGGTCATTGAGTGCCTGAAGATTGTTTACCTGAACGCTGATGTTATTGAGCGCTGCGATCAAGTTGCCAACGGTAGCCTGCCCTGTTTGCTGTACCGGCGGGGTTTGCTGAGCTAGAGCAACTGCCGGAATACCTAAGATTAGGATACCCGCACTTAGTAATGAAGCTAGCCGTGTTTGCTTGTTCTGCATTCTTTAATAACCTCGAATTAGACTTGTTTGGAATGTCTGTAGTGAACGATACGAAACTTGTTTCCGATAAGTCGCCTTTCCAAAGAACGAGGTTGATTTAGTTAAAATTCTCACTAAAGAGTGAGATGGGTATTTGAGGGAATTACAATCTACTGGAAAATTAAAGAAAACGAACTTATAAAATTACCCCAATTGCTAACCCGACGATTCTCCCAATTGAAGCGATCGCGACAACTGACAACTGTGCCAATCGTCCCGTTGCGACTGGGTGGAGGTTGTTATTCGCGCATCCTACTCCAGTAGCAGCCAGACTCCCTACACCACTAATGTGGTTCCTCGCTTACCTGCATCGCCCCTGCTTTAAAGCCCGCAATTCGGTATTATGTACCTGTTTATCTGGGATTTTTGGTATCTTCCCGCTCAAACTTAGAACTCACAGGAATCAGCACTGAAATTGGTACAGATGCAACAGAGGCAGGAAAAGATTCAGCAAATGGTGGTGACTGCCCAGCAGATGCGCGAGATTGAAGGGCGCGTATTTGCGGCTGGAATGCCAGTGGCGGCTTTGATGGAAAAGGTGGGGGGTCTGATTGCTAGTCGAGTTCAAGCGCTTTATCCTTGTTTACCCCCCTCATTCCCCTCATTGACGGGAAGAGGTAAGAATGTACTGCGTGTAGGCGTTTTGGTGGGGCCGGGTCACAATGGGGGCGATGGGTTGGTGGTCGCCCGTGAGTTGCATTTTCAGGGTTATGAAGTTGTTGTCTATCGTCCGATTGCCAAGTTGAAAGAATTAACTTCGCAACACGCCCAGTATGTTGAGAGTCTGGGAATTCCCTGTGTTGAGCAGATTGAGCCGTTGCAAGGGTGCGATCTAATTATTGATGGTTTATTTGGGTTTGGGCTGGAAAGAGCGATCGCAGAACCCATATTTTCTGCGATTCATCAACTAAATCAGTGGTCTAAGCCCGTCATTAGTATCGATTTGCCTTCTGGTTTGCACACCGATACTGGGGAAGTTCTGGGAACGGCGGTTCGTGCAACTCACACGTTTTGCTTAGGCTTGTGGAAATTGGCGTTTCTGCAAGATCGAGCCTTAGAATCTGTCGGAAAAGCGGAACTGATTGATTTTGATATCCCGGTGGCGGATATCTCGGCGGTACTGGGTGAGACGCCCAATATTCAGCAGGTGACATCAGCAGTTGCGATCGCGCATCTTCCCATTCCTCGCCCCGCAGTAACTCACAAGTACAAACAAGGACATTTGCTGTTGATTTGCGGTTCTCGCAAGTATGCGGGAGGGGCAATTTTATCCGGTTTGGGAGCCAGATCCAGTGGCGTCGGGATGCTCTCAATTGCAGTGCCAGAATCGCTGAAACCTTTGCTGGTAGCTCAGTTGCCGGAAGCACTGATTATCGGTTGTCCAGAAACGGAGACAGGTGCGATCGCATCTTTGCCAGAAGAAATTGATTTGAGTTCGTATAATGCGATCGCTTGTGGTCCCGGTTTGACAAAAGATGCCACGTCAGTCGTGGAAAAAGTATTAGAAAGCGATTTGCCGATTGTTTTAGACGCTGATGGCTTGAATATCCTCGCCCAATTAAACCCGATACCGACTCTCTCTAAACGACAAGCACCTACTGTTCTCACCCCTCATACAGGTGAGTTTAAGCGTTTGTTTCCAGATGCACCCGATACCACGAAAGATCGGGTAAGTGCAGTTCGGGAAGCAGCCCAGCAAAGTGGGGCAGTGGTACTCCTGAAGGGGGCAAGGACTGCGATCTGCCATCCTGGTGGCTCAGTATGGATTGTTCCCGAAAGCACTCCCGCTTTAGCCCGTGGCGGTAGTGGAGATGTGCTAACGGGGCTAATGGGTGGATTGGTCGCAACGGCATCTCAGCAAGAGTTACCCATCGCAGAGATGGTGCAAAGTGCGGCTTGGTGGCACGCTCAAGCCGGAATTTTGGCAGCCGAGGAGCGGACTGAGTTAGGAGTTGATGCGTATACTTTGACACAGTATTTGATGGCAGTCGTGCGATCGCATAGTAGATCGTCCCGTTGAGCGCGATCGCACTGTAAAATCCCTGAATCCGGCTGATTGAGGAAAGATGATTATTCTCGTCATGGGCGTATCTGGTAGCGGCAAATCTACCGTCGCCCAGCTACTCGCACAAGAACTAAACTGGAATTTTAGCGACGCCGACTGCTTCCACACAAGCTCTAATATTGAAAAGATGAGCCGTGGCATTCCCCTCACCGATGCCGACCGAATGCCGTGGTTGCAAGCCATGCAACACGCCATCGACCAATGGCTACAGGAAGGCAAGAATCAGGTACTAGCGTGTTCTGCCTTAAAAGAATCCTATCGTCAGATGCTGTGGCGAGATCCCCAACAGATGCGACTCGTTTATCTCAAAGGGAGTTTCGAGGCGATCGCGCAGCGGCTGGAAGAACGCCAAAGCCACTTTATGACCAAAACGCTGCTGCAAAGCCAGTTTGACACCCTTGAAGAACCACAGAATGCCCTTTGGGTAGACATTTCCGAGCCGCTAGACGTAATTGTGCAGCAGATTTGCAGGCGTCTAGAAATCTAAAACGAGCGATCGCATCTTATTCCAAATCCACTGGTTCGCTACAGGCAATCCCTAAAATCTTAAACCCACACCACCCTGCACTGAAACAGCGGTACCACCACCATCCCGGTAGGCGTCAAAAGCAATAATTGCATTGCCAAAAAGAACAGCATTGCTGTTGGGAACGACGTAATCAATCCCCGGTTGAATTGCAAAACTGGTTTTATCCCCTACCGGCGAAGGCGTCCGATTCCCGCTGCCAAAAGCAACGCCTGCACCCACATAGACATCTGTCTGCCAGTTGAGGGGGATATCATAGGAAATCGTTGGCACAACTGCTGGACTCGCCCCAATTAGCGCTTGTGCCCTTAAGGAAAGGGGAGCTTGCAG
The DNA here is from genome assembly GCF_014698845.1 of Coleofasciculus sp. FACHB-1120. Classification (NCBI taxonomy): domain Bacteria; kingdom Bacillati; phylum Cyanobacteriota; class Cyanophyceae; order Coleofasciculales; family Coleofasciculaceae; genus Coleofasciculus; species Coleofasciculus sp. FACHB-1120. Next base: position 21,298 of record NZ_JACJTV010000013.1, read on the forward strand.
GAGTTTGTAGCGTACAGCAACCACCCCACCGATTTGGCGACCTTCTCCAAAATCATTATCATTAATCCCCACCGTAGCACCAACCCCCACATAGCTGCCGTATGCTGCCTGAGCCGATGCTGGCTGACAAAAAGCAAACCCTATCTTACCGGAAGCCGAATCGGTTACGGGAAGCAAAAAGTAGAACGCAAAAAATAAAAAGTAAAAAAGGCTTTTTTTTACCTTTTTCCTGTCACCTTCTAGGGCGGCTCCTTCTTGCAGAAATAAACCCTTGAAACGCTCCATTTCCCCACTCCTCAGCGCCCATGAAGCAAAATGCTCCATGTTTGTGTCGATTGTATTCTAATTTATCCTGAATTTCCTCAGTACCAAATTATTCATAGCCAGAGATAATAAACCCCGTCCCAAGCCTTCTCGGAACGGGGTTTATTTTTTTAAACGCTAGCGTTACAAACGATGACTCTGTTTCACACTTACTTAGTCGGCATCGGTGGCATAATCACCTTGTCAATTACATGAATGACGCCATTGGTGGCTTCGATGTTAGCCTGAGAGACCTTGGCGTTCCCCACCATCACGCCATCGTTTCCAACCTTAACGGTAACTGGGCTGCCTTCAACTGTCGTCACTTCTCCAGACTTCAACTGGGAAGAACTCACTTTGCCGGGAATGACGTGGTAGGTCAAAATCTGAACCAACATCGCTTTATTTTCTGGTTTCAGCAACTTTTCGACAGTGCCTGCGGGTAAAGCTGCAAATGCTGCATCAGTCGGTGCAAAAACCGTGAAAGGCCCTTGTTGTTCGAGGGTTTCCGTCAAACCTGCGGCTTCCAAAGCAGCAGTCAGAATTTTGAATGAACCATTTTGGGCAGCAAGCGCAACCAAATTGCTACTTGAGGGCATCGTCCCTTGTGTAGCAGCTGGGTCAGGACCTTCACCAGGGGCTGGCATCATCCCTTCTGTGGCAGGGGGCTGAGTGCTGTTGCTGGGGGATTGCATCATCCGGTCGGTAGAAGATGGCTTCGGCTGAGCGCCTTGACTAGGTGTAGGGGTTACGGTTCTTGGGGTTGACTGAGCGCTGCCACCGCGATTGTAGGGTGGCTTGCTGAAAACGTCTGACTGAAGAATTTCAGGGTTGGGATTCACCTGGGCACCAGCTGGCAGACCTATGAAGGCACTAGCACCGATAACTCCCATCAGGCTAGCCAACTGTTTAATCAAACTGTTGCGTTTTTGATTGGTCATTGCTAAGGGTTTCCCTAAAAACTGAGACTTGATTAACTTCACATTTTGTTACATTTGTTTACCTCTGTCTAAAGTGTGAGTTCCTCTGATAATCGACAGAGAAACTGGGACACTACAGGGGATTGAACAATCCAAACAGGGGAAAAAGCGCAACTTATTAATTAAGGATGTCAGCAGCTTTCTTCGTGGCGATCCTGATTAAGACCTAGCAGTGGCAAGGCGGCTGGTATGCTCTTCAGGCGAAAAGGAGAATTTTGGAGAATTTTGTGTGATCGCTCACGCCTACGTTCGCCTAAGCTCATCTAGGCAGAAACCATTTCTATTTCGTAGCGATTTCGGCTTTTCTCCTTCCTGCCTACTTTCTGTTAGGGGAGTAAAAAGTTCACACGCCTGATTAAATAGAGCTTTTTCTCCGCTTTGCTGAGGCTAGCACCACCTTCTCCACTGGGCGAGTTGAGTCATAATTGCCGTTTCTAGCTTCAACCGCCCTCAGTCAGCCAAAATTTATTGCAATCCGGCTAATTAACTGGAGATACTACTTCTTTATATATAAACAAACCTAAGCAATGCCTTCAGTATCTATGCCTTTTGGTTATACCCTCTGATAGAGGTGGACAATTAAGCCAGCTTGTTATTCTAATAACAACGAAAAGATAACAACATCAACAAAAAACATTAATAAGAACGGAGAAAAAAAATGGGAATTATTGCTTGGATTGTTTTAGGTCTGATTGCGGGTGCGATTGCTAAAGCCATTTATCCCGGTCATCAAGGCGGCGGTATTCTCGCCACAATGGTATTAGGTATTTTAGGTGCCCTGGTTGGTGGATATTTAGGACAAGTTTTGCTGGGGTCATCGGGAGGCGCAGCTTACGGTGCGTTGACAGTACCGAGTATTGCTTTTGCTGTTCTGGGCGCAATGGTTCTACTATTCCTGTGGGGCTTGTTAACTCGGCAGAGAGCTTAATTAAGGGTTCATTTTATTACCATCTAGCATTTAGAAAGCACCCCCAGCTTAGGCTGGGGTATTTTCATTGGGTCTATTTTGTGTTACAGCAGTCGTTAGTGGACTGTGTTTAATAGATCCAATTTACTCATTTTTTATTAAAAAAAATAAAGCCATTCAAGTCAAATTTTTAACTTGAATAAAGTTGTAATTTTTCAAATTGTATTTTTTAGTAGCAAAAGTAAGCAATTTAATAAGTACAACTGCTAAAAAAAGATAATTTTGCTTTTAGTTTCACCGATATAAATAATAACAACATTAGCAGGCTAAAAGCGTTAAATTAACAGTGTTACTTAAAAATAGAAGGAGATGAAAATGCTGGATTTATACCAATTTGAGCTATCTCACTACTCTGAAAAAGTGCGACTGCTGCTGGATTATAAAGGTCTGCCCTACCGCAAAATTGAGGTGACGCCAGGAGTGGGACAGGTAGAATTGTTCAGGATGTCTGGTCAACGACAGGTACCTGTCCTGAAGGATGGCAATAGGGTAATTGCTGATTCGACAGCGATCGCTAAGTACCTCGACAAGCAATATCCCGACCGACCTCTGATTCCAGTTGACCCGAAACAAAAGGGACTGTGCTTACTCATCGAAGCCTGGGCAGATGAATCTATTGGTTTTAAAAGTCGTAAGGTGTTATTTGGGGCACTCAGCCAAAACCAGAACTTCCGCACCTCGATTTTACCCAGCAACACGCCAGATGCTCTCAAGACTCTCGTGGGGGCAGTGCCTGGTGAAGTGCTGAATCTCCTGGGTCTTGGCGTCGGATACGGCCCCGATGCCGTACAATCGGCGACAGAGGATCTTCAGCAAGACCTAGAAAGCCTATCCCTGCTACTACTGGAAAGCCCTTACTTAGTGGGTGACTATCCAACCTTGGCAGATTTTGCTGTCGCTGGGCTGAGTATGCTGATTAAATTCCCCTCTGGACCCTATCTTGATCTGCCCGAAACCCTTAGAGGCAAAGGAATCCCTGGTTTGGCTGACCGTAGCGCCTACGAGACATTTTTCAACTGGCGCGATCGCCTTTATGCGGATTATCGCAAACCCCTGAGTGCCAACACAACCGCTGGAGCCACTGGCTCAACGCCGACATCGATTGAGATAGATTAAGCAATTCATTTTAGATTTTAGATTTTGGATTGGCTTAGAAATCCAAAATCTAAAATTGAACGAATAGCTAGGTTTCGAGAATTAGGGTAAACTTTGGATGCCTAAGTGTCCTGAAGCGACACAGCTAAAAGACTCCAGAAGCAATTATGGAAATGCCATTAGGGTCGGTGATTCAAGGCTCCCTCAGTCAGGGGCTAGAAGTAAGACTACATCCCGATATTTCTGTTGAAGATATGCGGGTTGGCAAATTTCTGGTAGTCAAAGGTGCCCGTTCAGACTTCTTCTGTATGCTCACCGACGTTTCGCTGGGCACCTCCAGCCAGCGAATTGTCGCCAATCCTCCCAGTCCTGAGGACACTTTTTTGCAAGCGGTTCTAGCAGGGAGTGGCACCTATGGCACCATCAATCTGACGCCGATGTTAATGCTGACACGAGAAGCAACGAAGTCAGTAGGCGCTTATGTGGTGGGTGCCGAAAATCCCAACTCCAACGGCAAATCCAACGGTGGAACTCTCGGATCATTTCAACTACAAAGTAGCGCTGATACTGAGATGGAGTTGATGCCCGTTAAGACAATTCCCAGTCACTTCAGCCAAGTTTATGATGCGACGGAACGTGATTTCCGCGCCGTCTTTGGCTGGGAAGATGACCCCACTCGGTGCAACTTCGCCATCGGTCAACCCTTAGATATGGATGTGCCCGTATGTCTAGATTTACACCGATTCGTGGAACGCAGCAACGGGGTCTTCGGGAAATCCGGCACTGGCAAATCCTTTCTCACCCGCCTACTCTTATCTGGCATCATCCGCAGGCAGGCAGCGGTCAATTTAATTTTTGATATGCACTCGGAATATGGCTGGGAAGCCGTCCGCGAAGGCAAACACTTCAGCACCGTCAAAGGCTTGCGGCAGCTATTCCCAGGACAGGTGCAAATTTACACCCTCGACCCCCAATCTACCAAGCGGCGGGGGGTACGGGACTCTCAGGAACTTTACCTCAGCTACGACCAAATTGAAGTCCAAGACATCATGCTGGTGCGGAATGAGTTAGGTCTTTCCGAAGCGGCTTTGGACAATGCCAATATTCTGCACGCCGAGTTTGGCAACTCCTGGATTATCCAACTGTTGAATATGACCAACGAGGAAATCCAGATGTTCTGCGAGGAGAAGAAGGGTCATAAGGGTTCAATTATGGCGTTGCAGCGCAAACTCATGCGCCTGGAAAATCTCAAATATCTGCGAACTACCTGTCCCCACAACTACGTCAATCAAATTTTGCAATGCCTCGATGCGGGTCAGCACGTGGTGATTGAGTTTGGTTCTCAGTCAGATATGCTCTCCTATATGCTGGTGACGAATATGATCACCCGCCGCATTCACAAAGCTTATGTGAGCAAGTCTGAATTGTTTTTGCAGACCAAAAACCCGATCGATCGTCCTCAGCAGCTAGTCATTACTATAGAAGAAGCCCACCGCTTCCTTGACTCCGCCATCGTGCAAAGTACCATTTTTGGTACGATTGCCCGCGAGATGCGAAAATACTTTGTCACCCTTCTGGTGGTAGATCAGCGTCCCTCTGGAATTGATAATGAGGTGATGTCCCAGATTGGAACCCGCATCACTGCTTTGCTAAACGATGACAAAGACATCGACGCCATTTTTACTGGCGTCTCTGGCGGAATGAGTCTGCGTTCCGTTCTGGCAAAGCTGGATTCCAAGCAACAAGCTTTAATTTTGGGTCACGCGGTTCCGATGCCCGTGGTGGTGCGGACTCGTCCTTACGATGAAACGTTTTACAGAGAAATTGGCGATACTTGCTGGGAAGAGATGCCAGACGACGAAGTGTTCGCTGCGGCTGAAGCGGCTAAAGCTGATATTGGGTTTTAATCCGTAGTCAATAATCCGTAGTCAATAATCCAATGACTATTGACTACGGACTTCTAGATAAAAATTGTTCGGTTATCCCACAACGGCTAGAGTACCCATTGAAGGGTTTTCCGTGGATGATTATATATATAGGGCACAGATAGGACGCTTTTAGCTAATGATTTTCCGGGTGGCATTTAAGGGTTAACAGGAATTTGCCAGAGCAGCAAGTTTAACCCTATCGGATGAACCTTTCAACCTGGAGCGTCGTCTATCATTAGTGATACGATAGAAATGTAAAGCAAACTCATACCGACTTTGACTTTTTAGCCTTCGTTACCTATCAGGAGTGGCTAAATGGGGGTCGATACCAGCTCTTTGAGGCATCCCCAGCCGAAATCTTGACGATCCGCTTTTCGTGTGTTAGGTTTGCCTATTCAACTGGGTAGGCTATCTTTACAACTTTTGCAGGATGTTTCTCACTAATTGACCTAGCTACTCTCATTGTAAGAGCTGGCAATCTCCCGCTAAGGTCAATCCCTGCTACAGAATTGTTGCTTGTTTACGGAGTCACCACTCACTCATGCCCACTGCCAACACCCAAAAAAAGACGACTAAACAACCCACGTTTACGGCTGATATGGTTCGCACCTATCTGCATGAGATTGGGCGCGTGCCCCTGCTGACACACGAACAAGAGATTGTATTCGGCAAGCAGGTGCAGCAAATGATGGCGCTGCTAGAGGCGAAGGAGACCTTGGCTGAGACATTGCAGCGGGAACCGACTCATCAAGAGTGGGCAGACCATGTTAGCTTGAGTGAACCCGAACTCGACCGGATAGTTAACCTGGGAACGCGGGCGAAGCGCAAGATGATAGAAGCTAACTTGCGTCTAGTGGTCGCGATCGCGAAGAAGTACCAGAAGCGTAACATGGAATTCCTGGATTTGATTCAGGAAGGTACTCTCGGCTTGGAACGCGGCGTCGAGAAATTTGACCCGATGCGCGGTTACAAGTTTTCGACCTACGCCTACTGGTGGATTCGCCAAGCGATTACTCGCGCGATCGCTCAACAAGCCCGGGCGATTCGTTTACCCATCCACATCACCGAAAAGCTTAACAAAATTAAGCGGGTGCAACGTGAACTAGCTCAGACACTGGGTCGCAGTGCTACCCCTGGTGAAATCGCGAAGGCGTTGGATTTAGAACCCGCGTTGATCCGCGAGTACTTAAATATCGCCCGTCAACCAATTTCTCTGGATGTGCGCGTCGGCGATAACCAGGACACCGAACTGCAAGACCTTCTGGAAGATGAAGGTCCAACCCCTGACCATTATATGACCCAGGAGTCGTTGCGGCAAGACCTGGACGATCTTCTAGCAGAACTAACCCCACAGCAGCGGGAAGTCCTAACGCTGCGCTTTGGCTTGAACGATGGCAACGAGCTATCTCTAGCGAAAGTCGGCGAACGCCTAAGCCTCAGCCGCGAACGGGTACGCCAGCTAGAACACCAAGCCCTCGCCCATCTGCGCCGTCGTCAGGCGAATGTCCGCGAGTATATCGCTGCGAGTTAATTGTAGAGGCGGGATTGACCTGATATACTCCTGCCTCCCACATCAACTCATAGAGATCGCGTCTAAACCCGTCCTTACACCTCAGTAAGGGCGGGTTTTTCAGTCATTTCACCTCTTGCATCTTTAGTCACTGTCGAGTAGATGTTTTTTCCTGCTGAAATTTTTTGCAGGAGTCTAAAAACCGATAACACTCTTTTTTATATTTTTATAAAGTTTCCTGAAGCATTTCGGGAACTTGGACGGGTGCCAGTGAAGTCATCCACAGTTAAGGCATAATCCCGCGCTGACGCGATTTGGGAAAGCGAATGAAACAGGTGGATCAAGTGACCATAAACACGCCTTCTAGAATCAAAAGGCCTATTTATGTCCGGGAATCAAGGATGAATGCGTTGCTTGTCTTAACAAAAAAACTCCTTTTGGATGACCCCCGGTTCATTCAAATGGGTGAAGCTTTACACCTAAGGAATTAGGTAGTTTTTAACTAGATGCTTAAGGGTGTCTGCTCGTAATTGCTAGGGGGAAACAACGGTGCTTAACAAGTTTTATCAGCAATTTATGTCCCGGCTTCCACTTGAAGTTCCTGCCCTAGGATTACTTCTAACGATGAGCTTTGCCACCACTACAGTTGCTTTGCAGGCACCCACATCCTTAAGTAAAGTGGGAATACTCGACAAAAATTCTGTTTCCTTGGCACAAGTGCCAGCATCAGACAGCCCAGTGGCTGACGGAATTTATTTGTATGGTAGCTCCCAAAAGCCAGAAGAGATTGGTCAAGAATATTTAGTATTTGAAGCGCGTCAGGGAAAAGTCAGGGGTGCGTTTTATATGCCTTCCTCTGAATATAGTTGTTTTTCCGGCAAGGTTGGGACACAGCAAATCAGTCTAACCGTTCAAGACCCCTACGATACGACAACCTATTCTCACTCAATTGCCCTCGGAGCATCCTCTTCAGTCGCCTCAGCCGATGGTCGGTTGCCCATTGAGGATAGTTTACAACTCCAGGGATATCACTCAATTAACCAAATCAGCGCAAACGACCAGCAAATGTTAAACGCTTGTCAAGCTAACTTCTAATCATCAGGAAGCTTTTGGGGTGGCAATAAGAGTAATCTAAGTTCACCGCTGGGAATTGTCAGTAGTTTGCTGCTACGAATCAATGACTCATTACTAAAAAACAATTCACGCCTCTAACAAACCCGTTTTCTTGAAGAAAACGGGTTTGTTAATTTTTTAACCTTCAAAATTCGATTCCTGGCTGCGCTTTGACACCTTGTTCCCGGAACGGATGCTTAACGAGCGTCATTTCCGTTACTAGGTCGGCTCGCTCAATCAGGGCGGCGGGGGCACCTCTGCCAGTGAGAATCACGTGAGAATCCGCAGGCTTTTCCTCCAAGCCAGCTAGCACTTCCTCAACGCTCAAATAGCCGAGTTTTAAAGCTACGTTGATTTCATCCAACAGCACTAACTTAAATTCAGGATTGCGGATAAAGCTTAGTCCAGTTTCCCAAGCCTGATGCGCTTTCTGGATATCTCGCTGTTGGTCTTGAGTTTCCCAAGTGAAGCCTTCTCCCATCGCGTGGAACTCTAGCTGACCTTCCCAGCGACCGAGGACAGCTTTCTCAGCAGGTTCCCAGGCTCCTTTGATGAATTGTACGATCCCGACTCGATAGCCGTGACCAAGCGATCGCATTACCATCCCCAAAGCAGCAGTGGTCTTTCCCTTGCCATTGCCTGTATTAACAATAATTAAGCCTTTCTCTTGAGATGCCTTTGCCACCCGCTGCTCTTGAACTTCCTTGCGCCGCTGCATCTTGCGCTGGTATTGTTCTGGAGTTAGTGATGATGTTTCTGTCTCCAGTAAGTCAGCAGATTCTAAATTTTTATTTACATCAGTCGGGGTAGGAGTTGTCATCAAGTCTGCCTAGAAAAAACTTTCACACCTATTAAAATAGCCCCAAAAGGAGATGCTTTAGGATAAGCTATCGGCAATTCATTCCCATTGGAAAGAGTCGTTCCCAGCAATCAATTCAAGATCGGAGGGCATAACCCCCCTTCCATTTTGCCTATAGATTCAGCAACACTGATTTCAGTATAAACTTACTCCCCTTCATTTAAACTTTATGTCTTTAACCTTATCAACCCCTTCTGAACAAGGTGTAGATCAACTTAATTTGAATTTGGAATCCACATTGCAGGGATTAACCCTGTATGAGGCTTGCATTGAATACAACCACACAGCCGCAGAGGTTCTCAGGCTTTTCGAGGAAAAACCGCTACTACCGGGTTTGATCCTCATGGATAAAAACCAACTCGTCGGGATGATCAGTCGCAGACGTTTTTTTGAATATCTGAGCCGTCGTTACAGCTTGGAGTTACTGTCGAAACGAAGTTTGCGATCACTCTATCAGTTTAATCATACCGAAATTCTAGTTTTTCCCAGTTACACTTCCATTACCGCAGCGGTGCGGGAGTCTTTGAAGCGATCGCCTGAATTAATCTATGAACCGATCATCGTACAAACGGCACCCGGAATTTATAAGTTGTTAGACGTGCATCAACTTCTGCTGGCTCAGTCGGAGGTGCATGAAATTACAATGGCAGCCTATAAGCAAATGGGATTGGCGCTGCAACAGGCAAAAAACCAGCTTTTAGCCGTCTTAGATGCTGTGCCTGGATTTGTCTCCTGGATTAGTTCGGATTTACAATACCTGGGCGTCAACCAGCATTTAGCTGCATCCTTTAACTTGTCTTCAGAGGAATTTGTCGGTCAGGAACTTAGTTGTTTTGACAGTAGTTCCAACTTTAGTGAATTTGTGGAACAATTTTTTGCTTCCCCAACCAAAACAACCTCTCAGGAAGTGACCGCAGAAGTTGACGGCAAAATCAAAAATTATCTCATGGTGGCGCAGAAATATAACCAAGATCAAGCGGCGGTCACAGTAGGAATTGATATTACCAAACGTAAGCAATTAGAAGAAGAACTGCGAGCATCACTTGAGCGAGAAAAAGAACTCGGCGACCTAAAATCCCGGTTTATCTCCATGACTTCCCACGAATTCCGCACTCCCCTAAGTACAATCCTCTCTTCTGCCGAATTATTAGAACACTACAGCAACAATTGGTCTGAAGAGAAAAAACTCATCCACCTCCATCGCATTCAATTCGCGGTTAAGCACATGATTGGGCTGCTAGAGGATGTATTAATCATTGGTAAAGCCGAAGCCGGACGGTCGGACTTTCAACCTAAACCGCTACATCTGGAAGAATTTTGTGTTGAATTAGTGAGAGAATTGCAACTAAATGAGGAGGGATCTAATGAGATTAATTTGATTAATCACTGTAAATCTATTTCATTTTGTCTGGATGAGAAATTGCTGCGGCATATCCTCAGCAATCTTCTTTCAAACGCTATAAAATACTCACCGGAAGGAAGTCCGGTTAAGCTTGAAATTGCCCAGCAAAAAAATGCAATCGTCTTTCAAATTGAAGACAAGGGAATAGGGATTCCCCTGAAAGATCGTCAGTGCTTATTTGAATCATTTCATCGAGCCGCGAATGTCGGCAACATCCCTGGAACAGGTTTAGGGTTAGCAATCGTTAAGAAGTGTGTGGAGCTTCACGGGGGTGAGATTACCGTTAAGAGTAAAGTAGGTGTGGGCACTAAATTTAAAGTGAGACTACCCCTGAAGAGTGCTGTAGAGTCAAGGTCTCCCCGCCCGTGCTGAGGGAGGCTTTTTTACAAGGGAAAGGATGAAGTCTTCATTTAAAAGAAAAGTTTGGGCGTATTCAAGAAAGTGCCCCTTACAAGCTCAAACCTCATTAAAGTTGATAAGCTTTTGTGCATTGAATTTGGACAATCCTAGCAAACAGCTTGTCTGCACTTCTAGGATCTTACATTATTAATTTTTAATTGCTTACCTGCTAGGCGATCGCTGATATGACAAAGATTCTGGTAATTGAAGATGAAGTCTCTATCAGGGAGAACATTCTGGAGTTGTTAGAAGCAGAGGGATTTGACGCTATTGAAGCCGAAAATGGTCAAATAGGGTTGCAGTTAGCTCAAGCAGAAATTCCCGATTTAATTCTCTCCGATGCGCTAATGCCCGAACTCGACGGTTATGGTGTTCTGAAGGCACTTCGCTCTAACCCTGCCACCGCGACGATTCCCTTCATCTTTCTCACTGCCAAAGCCGCTAAAACCGATCGGCGTCAAGGAATGGAATTGGGTGCAGACGACTACCTCACCAAGCCATTCACCAGAGCAGAATTACTGGGAGCGATCGCAGCGCGGATGGAAAAACAGGCAGCGATTGAGCGACATTCGCAAAAAAAACTTGATGATTTACGCAGCAATATCTCCTTTTCTCTCCCTCACGAACTCCATACTCCCCTCAATGGCATTTTGTGTTGTTCGCAAATGTTAATTGATGAAGCCGACTCTCTAGAACCGCAAGAAATTCTAGAAATGGCAGTCGATATTCGTACCTCTGCCGAACGTTTATCTAAGTTAGTCCAGAATTTCTTGCTCTTCGCTCAATTAGAGCTAATCGGAACCGATCCGCTTCAAATAGCGGATCTCAGACAAAACAGTCGAACTGACTCAGCGAAGAGCGCGATCGCAGAAGCGGCAATTAAAAAAGCCAAGCAGGTTTTTCGAGACATGGATTTGGAATTAGATCTCCAAGAAGCTGCTGTCTTCATTTCAGAGCCAAAATTGCGAAAAATCGTGGAAGAACTGATAGACAATGCCTGTAAATTTTCGTCTCCCAACACCGCAATCCGCGTTGTCACTCGATGCGAAAATAGCACTTTTATACTGTCTGTAAGCAACTTCGGACAAGGGATGACACCAGAACAAATTGCGACAATTGGTGCCTATATGCGCTTTGAACGCAAGCTCGCTTCACAGCAAGGCTCTGGTTTGGGATTGCTTATTGCTAAACGTCTAACCGAACTCCACGCTGGGGAATTATCAATCGAGAGTATTTCCGCTCAAAAAACCACGGTGCGTGTTGCTCTGCCCATGTGAACACATTTCGCGAGCTGTACAATCTATATCAAAATCGTTATCAGTAAATAGAGGTAAACTCACATCTTGCTCCAGGCAGTTTCAACTGCACAGCGATAGCAAGCACCTAAACGAAACCTACCGAGAACAGGTTACAGAAGCCTTAATTTTCGGTTAGTCCGCCCTTTTCTGTCTGGGAAAGCAATCTCCCCAGGATTCTATAGGGTTAATCACTCATGGCTCATTTTGACAATTCGCTATGAGCAATTACCCACTGGCGATTATCGGATCTTAATTCAACCACGGAAACTGGCTAGAAGTAGCATCGGGTTCTTCAACTAAACTCGCCATATCACCCTGGTAGTTCTCGTTAATAAAAACCGCTTTACTCTTCAAATGTTCGGGTACATAGCGGAGGTTGACAGGGATACCATGCGCCAGCAGAAATTCTGCCAGATGATCGGGATGAATGTACAAACCTTCTTGATGGAGCCGTTGTAACATTTCCTCAAAATTAGACCAATGATTATGGTGCTGGATTTGAGATTCTGATTGAACTCTAGCTGGATTGCGAGAGGAAAGATTGCTTGCCATCTTGTCATATTGACTGGACTGAGACAAAATCCTTATCTGGATTAAAGCCATGAGAATGACCTTTTTCCAGTTTACAAAAATTTGAGATTTATCGAATTGTGGCGATCGCTTTTGCGATCCCCGCAGGGATCTCCGCAACACCCCTATGATGGCAATTATGACTCAGCCGGTCTCGTTCAGTTTTTTGTGCTGTAGAAAAAAATGCCATGATTTTAAATAAAATTGCAATCGTTCAAGGTGATATAACTCAGCAAAAAGTAGATGCGATTGTCAATGCAGCGAATACCTCCTTACTCGGTGGTGGCGGCGTCGATGGGGCAATTCACCGCGCCGCTGGATCGGAATTGTTGTCAGAATGTCGCCAATTGAAGGGCTGTGCTACTGGTGAAGCAAAGATTACAAAAGGTTATAATCTCCCCACCAAGTGGGTAATTCACACAGTTGGCCCAATTTGGCGGGGAGGCGATCGCCAGGAAGATGAGCTGCTAGCTAGATGTTATCGCAGTTCTCTAGCTTTGGCGGATCAATACGAAATACACAGCATTGCCTTCCCAGCTATTAGCACAGGTGTCTATGGGTTCCCGCTAGAACGCGCCACTAGAATTGCTGTAACTGAAGTTAAGAAGTTTTTGGAGCGTACTACCTCGATAGAGCAGGCGATTTTCGTTTGCTTTGGGGATAGTGCCTATAATTCTTACTCAGCTGCGATAAAAGAAATTATTTAAGACAAGGTGGCGATCGCCTGAAAAAATCCTGCGTGCTGTAAGGGCAAAAAGACCCCAGCGATGCTGAGTAGAATTCAGTTAGACAAGGGATGGCGCGATCACACTCCCTGCTTACCCGACAAAATTATCTGCCTCAGGATGCAAGGAGTGCGATCGCTCTAGCGCTCATTTATCTTTTCCCCACACTGATATTTTTCCTGCTCCAGTTGGGTTTCTGACTCGCTTTTGCTGGTTATAGTTGACAATGCGGTTCATTCTTTTAAAAGTAAAAAATGTCACAACTGCCCGGTAACAAAATCGCACCCGTCCCGATGCCAACGGCAATTAATGTTGTCGATCTGATTGATGGTTATTTCAGCGCCTACAACTCAGCGCGTCTGCGGGAAATGTGTCACTTGCTCAGCCGAGACGTAATGCGTGAGGGCGTCACAGTGGGAGTCAGCCTATCAGGCGCGATGACCCCCGCCGGAATGGGTGTGGGAATTTTGGCTCCCCTGATTCGCCACGGTTTTATTGACTGGATGATCAGCACGGGTGCCAATCTTTACCACGATATGCATTTCGGATTAGGTTTCGACCTCTACGCGGGGAATCCGTTTGCAGATGATGTGAAACTGCGCGAAGAAGGCACCATTCGCATTTATGACATTACCTTTGGCTACGATGTGCTGCTGGAAACTGATGCCTTCATCCGAAAGATTTTGCAAGCAGAACCGTTCCAAAAACGGATGGGAACTGCTGAATTTCACTACCTGCTCGGCAAGTATGTCCGGGAAGTGGAAAAGCAATTGGGAGTGAAAAATTCCTGCTTATTAGCGACCGCCTATGAATGCGGTGTCCCCATTTATACTTCTTCTCCGGGAGATAGTTCGATTGGGATGAACGTAGCGGCATTGTCTCTGGAAGGCTCAAACTTAGTGTTAGATCCTTCCATCGATGTGAATGAAACCGCTGCGATCGCCTACTGCGCTCGTGAAACCGGCAACCCAGACGTAGAGGGCAAAAGCGCCGCCGTGATTATTGGCGGTGGCAGCCCCAAAAACTTTCTGCTGCAAACTCAACCACAACTTCACGAAGTGTTGGGACTAGAGGAACGAGGTCACGATTACTTCGTACAAGTCACCGATGCGCGTCCAGATACCGGCGGACTCTCTGGTGCAACACCTAGCGAAGCCGTTAGCTGGGGCAAAATTGACCCCGAAGAGTTACCCAGCACCATTGTCTGTTATACCGACAGCACAATTGCCCTGCCTCTCATTGCTGCCTACGTGATGAACCAATGTCAGCCCCGCCCCCTGAAGCGCCTCTACGATCGTCGAGAAGAAATGTTCTCAAAATTGCGGACGGACTATCAAGCAGCTAAAACCCAGCCCTTAGATAAAATTCCCGCCGCCGTTGTCGAAAATGCTTCTGAACAACCTGTAGCAACTTATCCCTGCGGCAGGCTAATTCCCAATACCCAATAGCAGTTTGCTTATTGGATCTAATCCCCTTGGTTGATAAAACCAGGGGGATTTTTCATTCCATTTTATGCACGGTAAGCCACCTAATTTTTGTTAAAAGAAGACTTTAATTTATAAATATTAAAGGGAATTAAACACAGTTAATAAATTCTTAATAAAAATTATTGAATTAGGGAGTTTTCGTGAATTTACGGAGTTCCGATGATTCCAAAAATATTTCAGTAAAACTACTGAGACTTCTGGTTTCTATATAGTGCTATTAATTTAATTAATAGGCTTTTTATAAAAAAAATTTATAACTATAAGCTCCCGTTTTCGCTAGGCTAAAGCGAATTTTTGCAAGAAGGAATCAGAATTATGACAGCCCAACCTATGAAGATTAGTGCTTTTGCTAGCAAGCTGACTGCTTTGAAGCAAGCTCGCTTTAGTGGGCGGCTGTTCCTGAAAGGTACCTTGGGGCAAGAGTGGACTCTTTATTTCTACCTGGGTCGAATTTTGTACGCGACTGGAGGAACTCATCCAGTTAGAAGGTGGCAAAGACATTTAGGAGCTCATTGTTCTAATGTTAATCTAAATCAACTTCATTTAAACTTGCCAAGTAATATTTCTGAAACATCTTCAGAGGTTAGCAAGAATCATCGGGAATATTATTTGCTATGTTTATGGTTAAAGCAGCAACAAATTACCCGCGAACAAGTTGTCAAAATTATTCAAGGCATTGTTCTTGAAGTATTGTTTGATATTAGTCAAGAGATACCGAAGGCGTTACAAATCAAGCAAGAAAACCCTTTGGCTCCCCAGTTATTATTGATTGATGCCGAACAAGCGATCGCTAAAACTCAGGAAATTTGGCAAGCCTGGAAAATCGCCAAAATTTCCGATCTGCTTCCCAATCGAGCGCCGTCAATCAAGCAACCAGAACAACTCCAGCAAAAAACATCGCCTACCGTTTATAAATCTCTGACATTGTTATTAAACGGGCAAAGAACCCTGCGGGATATAGCAGTTCAAACTAAGCGCAATGTTGCGGAAGTAGCCCGTTCCCTATTGCCTTACATTGAAACTGGATTAGTAGAGTTAAATGATATTCCAGATTTAGCAGATCCAGTTGCTCAGGCTTCTTCAGAATTACCTGTTAAAAATTCCCCGGCTTCTTCAGGCAAAACACCCGCTCAAGTGGCGGCTCGGAAACCGTTGATTGCTTGTGTGGATGACAGCCCATTGGTTTGCAAAAACATGGAAAAGATCCTTACATCAGCCGGGTATCAATTTTTAGCAGTCTCAGATTCGATGCGAGCGATCGCTACTTTATTAAATCGCAAACCTCATATCATCTTTTTAGACCTGGTAATGCCTAATACGAACGGCTATGAAATTTGTACCCAATTGCGTAAAGTTTCCGCTTTCCGAGACACCCCGATTATTATCTTGACGGGAAATGACGGTATCATTGACCGAGTCCGAGCTAAGGTTGTCGGAGCTTCAGATTTCATGGGGAAACCCGTCGATGCGGAAAAGGTGCTAGCGATAACAAACAAGTACCTCAAGCACCTCAAAAACAGTTCCCTCGTAGTTAGTTGATTTTTGTTTTCCCTAGGAGGTTTATAGAATGCATACTGCTTTAATCGTTGAAGATACCCTAACTGAAAGGGAAACTTTTGCTAGCTGTTTGCGACGAGGTGGCTTAAATGTTTTAACAGCGAATACTGGAGAAGAAGCCTTAGAAAAAATCAGTACCCATAAACCCGATGTAATCATCCTAGACGTTGTATTGCCCGGTCGTAGCGGCTTTGAACTCTGCCGCGAACTCAAAGCAGATGCAGAAACCAGCAAAATTCCAGTCGTGATGTGTTCCACTAAAAGCACCGACATGGATAAATTTTGGGGCATGAAACAAGGAGCAGATGCCTACATTCCAAAACCAGTCGATCAAGAGGAACTGCTGCGTACTGTTAATCAATTAATTAAAGGTTAGGGAAAATTTTCGTCAGCACCGTCAAGAGATAAGCAATGGAATCTGAATTTTTGTCTGGGAACAAAACCTTAATTGGGCAATTGGAAACCCCAAAGGCAGAGCATAAAGCAGCCGTGGGAGAGCAATTTTTGCGGTTTCATCTTTTTCCGGACATTACCGCACTATTCCCCATGCATCAAATGACAGAGGTGCTGACAATTCCAGTTGGTCAGATTGTCCCCATTCCTCATATGCCAGCTTGGGTGATGGGAGTTTATAACTGGCGCGGTGAGATTTTATGGATTGCGGATCTCGGTCATTTGGTAGGGTTGACTCCCTTATATTTACAGGCAATTAACCGATCAACCTACACAGTCATTGTGATTCATGGGGAACAGCAAATCCTTGGCAAACAGCAAACTGGTAGCCAAATTACAGGAAAAAAGATGCTGGGATTGGTAGTGAATCGAGTTGAAGACATCGAAAGCTGCGATCCAGATTTAATTCAATCTCCTCCACAATCATCTATCACCCCGGAATTGGTGCCATTTTTGCGGGGATATTGGCTGAAATCAAATGGTGAAATACTGGTGGTTCTAGAGGGAGAATCCATCATGGCTGGAATGCCTAAGCCAGAAGTTTGAATGGCTGTTTGAATATCCAGATGTCTTTCCTTGAGTCTGGAATTTCAGTTTTTTAACTCTATCTATATCCCTTAATCAACTCAACTCGCTACACTCATCTACCTTTAGCAAAGTTTAAGCTATGAAGACACCTTCTGATCCTCAATCCGATCCAACAAAAGCCAATATTAAGCGTCGCCTCAGGGGTCGCAAGACAGGTGTGAGCCATCAACCCCCTCCTCTGAAGCTCATTCCGAACCAACAAGATTTAGACGGCTCTCAGAATCTTGAGCAAAAGGTAGACAACAAGGGTAAAGAGCAACTAGAGACAACAGAGCAAGGCAACCTTAAGCCTCCGTCGCCACAACTGAATGTACCCAAAAGCCGCACGCTCCGCAGCCAATTGTTGCGGACAATCTTACCTGTGGTACTAGCACCGCTAGCGATCGCAGGTATTGTCAGCTGGGGGATGACGAATTATCAAGCATCTGGGCGCACCGAGACGAAATTATGGAATGACGCAATGCTATCCTCCAACTTGGCTGGCGTAAAGGTCAAGAATGCGTTGATTTCGTCGTCTTTGGCAGAAAATTCCTTAACGATTGATATTGCGCGTGCTGCTAACTTTGACGAACTAGCAGTGCCGTTGGAGCATGTGGGACTGAGTAACACAGAAAAAATTCAAATTTTGGCTCCAGCAAGCAAAGCCGTTATTAGTACCATTACATCTAATGGAGCGATCGCTCAGAAAGAAGTATTGGGTGGCGAACCGATTTTACAAACAGCTACCGCTCTGTTAGCCGAACTAGAAGTACAAAAGGCTAATTTTGGGGAAAACGCCACCCTAGGGAAAAAGCCAAGCTACGTTGCCACTACAGGTCAACTTCAGGGACTGACCATTATCCCTTACGTTCACAAAGAGGGACAATTAGTTCTGAGTACCTCCTTCGATCGGGACGGCAGAAAGTATAGCCTTGCCGCAGTTCCCGGTATCGATTTGGTCAGTGTTACTTCAATCGATCTTTCGGAAATTGCTGCCGCTGGAAACGAGCATGGACTAATTTTTGTCCTAATTTTTCTTTCCTTGGGAGCCTTAGGTGCAGGCATTGTGGTGAGTTTAGCACGCCGCTGGTCAGCGCCTTTGAAAGAGTTGACGGGGACATCAGAGCAGGTTGCTGCCGGAAATTTGGATGCCTACGTTGAACCTCGCGGTACTACTGAAACCCAAACTCTAGCTGTTAGCTTCAATAACTTGGTGGCACGAGTTAAAGACTTATTAAGCAAGCAAGAAGTTGAAGGTAAGCGATTACAACTGTGTGCGGATATTGCAACCAGTGCCAGAGAATCTCTAGATATTCACGAAGTATTCAAGAAAGCAGTTCAAGGCACGCAACAAATCCTGAACGCAGAACGAGTATTCATCTATCGCTTCAATCCTGACTGGAGTGGCTATGTTGTTGCCGAAGCCGTAGCGTCCGGATTGCCGACCTGCATGAAAATCAAGGTGGCTGATACTTACTTCACCTCTTCAAAGGTGGGAGTAGAACTCTATCGGAAGGGTCGTGTATTTGTCATTGATGACATCTACAAAGCCAATCTCACCCATTGCCACATTGAATTGTACGAGCGATTAAAAATAAAAGCCAATGTAATTACCCCACTGATTAGCGGCGACAAACTACTTGGCTTGATGTGTACGCAACAGTGTTCAACTCCCCGAAATTGGCAGCAGTCTGAAGTTGATTTCTGCACCCAAGTTTCCACTCAATTAGGCTTAGCGATAGACCGGATCGGCTATTTGCAAAAGCGGGAAGTTGAAGCTAAACAACAAGAAGTTGAAGCCAAGCGATTACAGTTGTGTGCCGATATCGCCACCAGCGCTAGAGAATCGTTAGATATCAAAGAAATTTTCGATAAAGCTGTTCAAGGAACTCAACAAGTCCTGAAAGCCGAACGGGTGTTTTTGTATCGCTTCAATCCGGATTGGAGTGGAGATGTCGTCGCAGAATCAATTGCACCAGGTTGGCCTTCCTGCTTGAAAATGACCGTCACAGATACCTACTTCACCGACTCTCCAGTGGGGGTAGAACGATATCGCAATGGTCGTGTGTTTGTCATCAATGACATCTACAAAGCTAATCTTACAGGTTGTCACATTGAGCTGTATGAGCGATTAAAAATCAAAGCCAATGTGATCACCCCGATTGTCAGCGGTGATAAACTGTTGGGCTTACTGTGTACGCAGCAGTGTTCAAATTCTCGGAATTGGCAGCAGTATGAAGTTGATTTTTGTTCGCAGTTGTCTACTCAAGTCGGTTTAGCTCTAGATCGAATCAGTTTCTTAGAACAGAAAGAAGGTGAAGCAAAACAGCAAGAAGTTGAAGCAAAACGCATTCAATTGTGTGCCGATATTGCTACTAGCGCTCGTGAATCTCTCGATGTCAAAGAAGTATTTGAGAAAGCCGTTGTTGGCGCTCAACAAATTCTGAATGCAGAACGAGTGTTTTTGTATCGCTTCAACCCAGATTGGAGTGGGGATGTAGTTGCCGAATCAGTGATGCCGGGTTGGCCTTCCTGCCTGAAAATGACCGTGACCGATACTTACTTCACTGACTCGAATGTGGGTGTAGAAAGATATCGCAATGGTCGTGTCTTTGTCATCAATGATATTTACCAATCTGGGTTGACTTATTGTCATGTTGAGTTGTATGAGCGATTAAGAATTAGAGCCAATGTGATTACCCCGATTGTCAGCGGTGATAAATTACTCGGCTTACTGTGTACGCAACAATGTTCAAATCCTCGGATATGGCAACAGTATGAAGTAGACTTTTGCTCGCAGTTGTCCACTCAAGTCGGCTTAGCTCTAGACCGAATCAGTTTCCTAGAACAGAAAGAAACTGAAGCAAAACAGCAAGAAGTTGAAGCTAAGCGCATTCAACTGTGTGCCGATATTGCTACTAGCGCTCGTGAATCGCTAGATGTCAAGGAAGTATTTGAAAAAGCGGTTGTTGGCGCTCAACAAATCCTGAATGCGGAACGGGTGTTTTTGTATCGCTTTAACCCGGATTGGAGTGGAGATGTTGTTGCGGAAGCGGTGACGACCGGCTTGCCTTCGTGCCTGAAAATGACCGTGACCGATACTTACTTCACCGACTCGAATGTGGGTGTAGAAAAGTATCGTAAAGGTCGTGTATTTGTCATTAATGACATCTATCAAGCCAATCTTACAGGTTGTCACATTGAGTTGTACGAGCGATTAAAAATCAAAGCCAATGTAATCACCCCGATTGTCAGCGGTGATAAACTACTGGGCTTGATGTGTACGCAGCACTGTTCAAATCCTCGGATTTGGCAGCAGTATGAAGTCGATTTTTGCTCGCAGTTGTCTACTCAAATCGGCTTGGCTTTAGACCGAATCAGTTTCCTCAAACAGAAGGAAGCGGAAGCAAAACAGCGAGAAGTCGAAGCCAATTTGACACAACTGTTTGCAGACATTGCCAACAGCGCTCGTGAATCTCTCGATGTCAAAGAGGTTTTCGAGAAAGCAGTGATTGGCGCTCAACAAATCCTAAATGCAGAACGGGTGTTTTTGTATCGCTTTAACCCGGACTGGAGTGGGAATGTTGTTGCGGAAGCCGTGACGCCCGGATTACCGACCTGCATGAACATGAAAGTAGCTGATAGCTATTTCACCGACTCAGACGCGGGGGTAGAGTTGTACCGCCAAGGTCGCGTGTTTGTTATTGATGATATCTATCAAGCGAATCTCGCCCCTTGTCACGTTGAGTTGTACGAGCGATTAAAAATCAAAGCCAATGTGATCACCCCGATTGTTAGCGGTGACAAACTACTGGGCTTAATGTGTACCCAGCAATGTTCAACCCCTCGGACTTGGCAGCAGTCTGAAGTCGCTATCTGCACGCAGTTGTCCACTCAAGTTGGTTTAGCGATAGACCGCATCAGCTATCTGGAACAGAAAGAAGCTCAAGCCACGCGATCGCAACTTTTGTCGATGATTACCCTCCGGATTCGGGAAACTCTGAAGCTGGAAGACATTCTTAATACAGCAGTCCAAGAGGTGCGACGCGCATTTAAAACAGATCGCTTGATCGTCTATCGCTTCGATGCGAACTGGGATGGGACGGTAATTGCAGAATCTGTAGGGACGGGTTGGATGCCCACTCAAGGAGTCAAAGTTGAAGATACCTGCTTGAAAGAGACGCAGGGGGGAAGCTACAACAAAGGGCGCATTCGTGCGATTGACGATATTTATCAAGCGGGTCTGAACGAGTGTCACGTTAAAATGTTGGAGCGCTTTCAAGTCAAAGCTAACTTGGTCGTGCCCATCGTGGTAGATAACGAGCTATTCGGCTTGATGATTGCTCATCAATGTTCGGGGACTCGCATTTGGCAGAAGGGTGAAATCGATTTGTTCACCCAGTTGACAACTCAAGTAGGTATTGCCCTCAACCAAGCGACGCTGCTGGAACAGATTCAAACTTTGCTAGCGGCGCAAGAGGAAGCAACCCGCCAACAATCTGCAAATGCCGAACAGCAAAGGTCAGCCAAGGAAGCCCTGCAAAAACGAGCGATGGAACTGCTGCTGGAAGTCGATCCCGTCAGTAAAGGAGACCTGACCATTCGGGCGCAAGTGACTGAAGATGAAATCGGCACGATTGCTGACTCCTACAATGCCACGATCGGTAGCTTGCGGAAAATTGTTAGCCAGGTGCAAACTGCCGCCAAACAAGTGGCAGCAACCACCAGCACCAATGAAGTTTCTGTCCAAGAGTTATCGGCAGAAGCTTTACGGCAATCGGAGGAAATTTTAGTGGCTCTGGATCGAATTCAGGAAATGTCCACCTCAATTCGAGCGGTTGCTGCCAATGCCGAACAAGCGGAAGCTGCGGTTCAACAAGCGACGCAGATTGTGAAGGAGGGTGACGCTGCCATGAACCGCACGGTGGACGGGATTCTAGCAATCCGGGAAACTGTTGCAGAAACCTCCAAAAAAGTCAAGCGCTTGGGCGAATCTTCGCAAAAGATTTCCAAGGTGGTAAACCTGATTGGCACCTTTGCCGCTCAAACGAACTTGTTGGCGCTGAATGCTTCAATTGAGGCGGCACGCGCTGGGGAAGAGGGTCGAGGCTTCGCCGTCGTTGCGGATGAAGTGCGATCGCTAGCGCGGCAATCGGCAGCAGCAACGGCGGAAATTGAAAAGTTGGTTGCAGGCATTCAAGCAGAAACCAATGAGGTGGTAGCGGCGATGGAAGCAGGCACCGAGCAGGTTGTTACAGGAACGAAACTGGTGGATGAAACCCGCCAAAGCCTGAACAAAATTACGACTGCCAGCGCCCAGATCAGCGCCTTGGTGGAAGCGATCGCCCAAGCGGCTATCGTGCAATCCAAAGCTTCCGATGCAGTCACCAAAACCATGACCGATGTGGCAGCGATCGCCACTAAAACCTCAACGGGAGCCACCGATGTATCGGCATCCTTTAAGGAATTGCTAGCGTTGGCGCAAGAACTGCAAGCAAACGTGGGTCGATTTAAAGTTAGCTAATGGGTAATCGGTAATCGGTAATGAGTAACGGGTAATTGGTAATGGGTAATTCTAATGGGTAATCGGTAATCGGTAGGGGCAAGAATCCAACCAACTACCAATTACTAAACCTCTTTTCCCCAATTATCAATTCCCAATTCCCAACCCTCATACGCCTTTTCCCCAATTACCAATTACTAATTACCAATTACCAATTCAGTATTATGGCGCTCGACTCTGATATCCGCGACCAAGCCTATCAGTTCTTCATTCAAGAAGCTCCAGAGCTGTTGCAGGTCATCGAATCGGAACTGCTGACGCTCAAGACAGAGCGGACAACCGCGAAAGTTCACAGTCTCATGCGTGCGGCTCACTCGATTAAAGGGGGATCTGCTTGTGTAGGACTTGAAACAATCAAAACAATAGCTCACCGCCTTGAAGATATCTTTAAGGCACTCCACAACAAAGAGTTAGAGATTGATGCCGAACTAGAAAGCTTGTTGCTGCAAGCCTATGATTGTCTCCGCCTCCCTTTAATGGATCAGATTCTGGCGGGTCATTTCAACGCAGAACAGGCGATCGCGATCGCCGAACCCGTGTTTGCCAAAATTGAGGCGCAATTAGGAGATTTCCTCACCGGAGAGGAAGTTTTACCCAATGCAGTGGAATTGGGAATCGATATCACCTTATCGATATTTGAAGTGGACGTGGCGCAGGAACTAGAGCGCCTCACCAATGTTTTAGCCCATCCTGAAAGCAATCAAGTAGCCGGAGAATTGCGGGCACTCGCTGATGTATTTACCGGCATCGCAGAATTATTAAGTTTGCCAGGATTTGGAGCGATCGCTCAAACTACTTTGGCGGCTCTCGATGCTCATCCCGAACAAGCCTTGCAGATTGCTAAATTGGCATTATCTGATTTTCTGGCAGCGAGGGAAGGCGTACTTGCAGGCGATCGCTTGCTTGGCGGTTCTCCCTCTCCCGCTTTAACAAAACTTGCTGCTGCTTCTCCAGTTCAAACTTCGTCCGTAGCAGCGGTTACAGTCATCCAACTAGCTTCCGAATTAGAGCTACTGACACTGACTGAAGATGAAGAGGAATCAGCGCCCTCTTTTTCCTTTTCTTCTATTGAAGATATTTTTGGTAGCTCTGTCCTCTCCTCTGAAATCAATGAAGATTTCCTAGACGTTTCGGCACTATTCACATCTGAAGAAATTCCCGAAACAGAGTTAGGCATTCCAGGGGAAACGCTAACTTCTATCGCTGATTTCGATGAAATTCTTGATTTCTCAGATTCCAGTCTGTCAACTCAAAATCAACTCCCTCTTTCCACAGTTGATGAGCCTGACCACCTAATCTTAACAACAGATGAGGAAATCCTTGAACAAAAATTAAGCGAACGAGAACAGAAACAGACTTCGGATAAAATTTTTAAGGATTCAAACTTAATACCAGAAATTCCAGAAGTTCCGAATAATTACTCTTTTGATGGACTGAAACTTCCGGCACTGCCAGCAGCTAATAAAAATCAAGAATTTGAGTTAATAGCTCAAGAAGAGATACTCGCTTCCCCTCCTTCTCTCGATGAAGTTTTTGGTAGCTTCGTCTCAAATTTGCCAACGATAGAAATTGAAAATTTATCCTCTTTTGAGGTAGCAGAGCCGACGGTGCTAATTGAGGAACGGTCTGAATTAGAGCCAAATATTGAAGAAACTGACCTAGTTACTCTCCCAACGATAGAACTTACGCCAGTTTCACCGCCAGCTCCAGAACTACACTCAGAATTAATTGAAACACAATCTCCAGCGAATATTCAAGAAATTGTTCAGAAAATCGAACAATTATTTGACAGCTTACCTTCCGTAACCGAGCTTCCAGTCAATCTAGCTAACACAGAAAATTCGCCTCAGCTAATTCAGACAGAAATCGACAAACTAGCATCTAAAACCTCTAAACCCGCTAAATTGCCTGCTGCCAAAGACAAGCAAAAGGAGACTATCACCCCTACCAATCCTACTCCCCAACTTTCTGTTCGAGTTGACCTAGATCGACTGGAACGAATGAATAACTTGGTGGGTGAACTTGCTATTAACCGAAACGGTCTTTTCCTTCAAAACGAGCAACTACAGGCAACGGTGAAAGAACTGCTGCGGCGGTTTACTAAATTTCAGGAAATCGCCAATCATCTGCGCGATTTATCAGACCAGATGATAGTGGCTCCAGAACGCCATTCTATCGCATCAGACCAGCAAACTTTTGCGCCTCTAAAACCAGGAAATTCGGGTGTAAAAACGCGATTTACAGCCTCTGAAACTGGGGAAAATATAGAGCCAAATTCTCTGTCTTCTAGCACTTCTACACCCCTAATTTCTTCGTTTGACTCCCTAGAGATGGACAGCTATGGAGAATTACACTCAATGGTGCAAGAAAGTCTCGAAGAGATGGTGCAACTCGAAGAAATCGTTGGGGATGTGGCACACTTAGCTGGGCAATCAAGCCAAACTTTAGAAGGTCAACGTCAAATGATCGCCCACTTGCGGGATGATTTGATGTGGGCGCGGATGCTTCCCCTGCGCGAAGTGTTGAGTCGTTTTCCGAGAGTCTTGCGCGACCTTTCCACAAAATACAAAAAGCCAGTCGATCTGAAATTAAGCGGGACGGGAGTTTTAGTTGATAAAGCAGCTTTAGAAAAACTCAACGACCCTTTACTGCACTTGCTCCGAAATGCCTTCGATCATGGCATTGAGCCGCCAGAAGTACGCCGTCAGCGAGGGAAACCGGAGCGAGGTCAGATTGAAATTCAGGCTTATCATCAGGGAAGCCATACGATTATTGAAGTCCGGGATGACGGTCAAGGAGCCAACCTAGAACGCATCCGTTTGAAAGCATTAGAGTTGGGGTTGCTTTCACCAGAACAAGTGGCTATAACTTCAACAACTCGACTTTTAGATTTGCTATTTGAGCCAGGATTTTCCACTGCGGCTCAAGTCAGCGAACTGTCGGGTCGAGGAGTGGGATTAGATGTGGCGCGATCGCAACTGCGATCGCTCAAAGGTACCATCACCATCACGACCACTCCTGGAAAAGGTACCACCTTTACGTTACGCATCCCGCTGACGCTGACGATTGCCAAATTACTCGTCTGCTTGGTTGGTTCCACTGCTTACGCCTTCCCCGCTGACAGCATTGAAGAGATTGTAATTCCGAAAACTGACCAGATGAAGCACTCTGGAAAACAGAGATTTTTGCACTGGCGCAAGCGGATCGTTCCTGTCTATCACTTATCAGAATTACTGGACTACAGTTGTCCGTTGCCTGAATCAATTCCCAGCCAAGCTTTAGTCGCCGTTCCCACTCCCGAAGCTTGGGCACCACCGATGCTGCTAATCCGCCGAGATAACCAAATTTTCGCTTTAGAAATCGATCGCTTGGTCACAGAGCAAGAATTGGTGATTAAACCCTTTGGTGCAGCGATCGCGCCTCCAAGTTATATTTACGGTTGCACGATTTTAGGAGATGGGAGCCTGATTCCGGTAATTGATGGGGCAACGCTTCTGACTCAGATGGTTGGGCAAAGTAAGAACGCGATCGCTACGACTACTTTCACCGATCTGCCAACTGCTTCCCCCATCACAACTGCATCAATTGACAAAACTAAAGTATTCGCGAATCCTGCCAAATCGCCTTTAATATTAATCGTCGATGACTCGATTACCCTGAGGCAAACTTTAGCTTTAACACTCCAAAAAGCCGGATACCGCGTCTTACAAGCAAGAGATGGAAGGGAAGCCATCGAACAGTTACAGCAAAATTCCAGCATTCAAATGGTAGTTTGCGATGTGGAAATGCCGAATCTAAATGGCTTTGAATTTCTCAACCATCGTCGTCAAGATCCGCAGCTATCGAAAATACCCGTCGCGATGCTGACTTCCCGCAGTAGTGAAAAACATCGGCAATTAGCCACTCACTTGGGAGCCAGTGCTTACTTTAGCAAACCTTACTTAGAGCAAGAATTTTTAGCAGCACTCAAAGCCCTTTTTGAAAAAAGTGGAGCTTTAGGAGCTGTCGTTCGTAGCTCATAATGATGGGAGCATCTCCATGTTTTTAAAAACATCAATTACAGTCCAGAAACCCACCCCACCCCTCTGGGTGAATCGGGAGGAATAAATCCTACTTTCCCCTAAAAAAAGGCATGAACAGCGCTTTAATCAACTCAACCCCCCCGGATTTCGATCGGTTAGATGTTTCCGCGTCTGTACCCGCTATTAAAGTGCTTGTGTTTAGCATTGGTAGCTTAAACTTGGGTTTGCGGATTGAGTCTATCTATAAAGTGCTGAATTCTACCCAAATTTTTGGCAGCGGACAGAATGGAGTCGGGATTGCTCATGTAGGCGATCGCGAAGTGACTGTTTTGGATCTACAGCAGCGGTTATTTTCATCCAACCCAACCCATGAAACCCTTCAGGGAGCCTACCTGATTGTTATTCAAAATAGCGAAAGCGAGTTGTATGGTATCCCCGTGGAAACCGTTCCCGCTTTGATAGATGTACCCTTATCCACGATTCGAGTCTTACCCGAATCCTTTCGTCACGCTAATACCCTAGGGATAGCCAGTCACGTTGCTGTCATTTCTCAACCAGAAACTTCTCTAACCTTATTTCTGTTAGATATTGATACAACAACGAAACTTTCTTGGGGAAATTTGTCTCTGCCACCGGGTACGGAAGAGGAGACACGGCAGCATCAATAATACTCGGTTGGAATAGGTAGGAATTAGCGATCGCATCTCCATCTCTCTTCAGCGCGATCGCTCTCGTTAATTGATATTGACTTAAAACAAAATCCCCCAGCACCCTGAAAAAGAGGGGTACTGGGGGAGCAAAATCATGAAATTGCGATTAGCGGATTGGCGGACAGGGAACGGGTGGAAACCCTCCCGCCTCAATCACGAAATCATCAAAGTCCTCATCTTTTCCTGGTTGGGGTAGCCCTGCATCATCCCAAGCGATGCGAACGCCAGTAATTTCTTCGTTTGTGCCACCAGCCAAACTGCCATTAAACGCAGCTGCTAAGTTGGTGGTGGATCTGACACTGCGTCGAGTTTGACCTGTAGGGCTAACAGATTCCAGGTAGAACGCATACCGGGTATTCGCCTTAAAAGTATATTCGCTGAGTCGATTTTCTACAGCTCCCCCATCAACTGTCCCCAGAAAATCGATTGCCGTGCCAATATTATTTTGACCAGGTGAGGAAGGCTGAGGCTGTTCGCTGCCGAAGGCGTCATAGGGTTTGACTTCCTGAAATAGCACCGTCTCTTCACCCGTATCTAAATTGACGACGCCAAGCGTTGATAGATAAGCTCCGTGGGACTCTTTGAATTCAAATTCAACCGTCGTATCCACCGGGAACTGGACAGCTTCATTTCCAAACAAATCTTCACCGTGAACGGGTGTTGCCACGCCCATAAACCCAGCCGCGATCGCTCCCAGTAGCCACTTGAACCCGGTGGTTCTACCGTTTTTACGCTTCATCTGCCTCATCGTATTCTTTCTCCTGCTCACACTAGAATGACTCTGCAACTGACAACCGAACCGTTACCAAGTCCGCAAACCGGAGTTGGCTCTGGAAAGGTCTTTTTGCTGCAAAGTCGTTCTCAAGTTTTCGACTTCTGTCCTTAATTCCTCTAGCCGCTGACACGCCTGGGGAACCGGGGGGGGTGTTTGAGGCTGTCGAGTAAACCGGCGCGTAGTCGGAGTTTGCTCCGTCAGAGCAGTCCCGCAGGCTTGAAAAGCTGCTTCTGACTCCTGGTTAAGCCGGGTAATATTTGCGGTTAGTTCTGGATCTAACTTGTCATCAGTATCAAAAACGGGTGCCGTGTTGTTCCAGATATTCGTTCCCGTGATGTCAGAATAACTACGATCGGCTCTTGCAGGTGCAGCCATACCTAGCGCCACAATTGATAAGCCAACAACCCAACCCAAAGATTTTATGGTGTGCATTTCGGATACTCCTCCTTAAAACTTCAATGCTGTCCCAACACCTAATACAAATCGAGAGCCGTCACCCGCACCTGCAACGTCGCGCAAGGCTGGAGTAATCACAAAAGGAAAGTTTTTGAAGGGAGCGATGGAAAGACCCAATGCTAAGTCCTGCCCTGTCCATTCCGCAATAAAACTAACAGGTCGAACAACTCGAACTGCCAAATTTCCAAACACGTTGATATTGTTTTCACCCGCATCAACCGCACCGTTGGAACGGAACTGTCCATCGCCGACACCCACCGTAAAAGCAACGCGGCTGAAAGCATCATTGAGAGATTCTCGGGTTCGGAATATTTTGGTAACAACTCCATATTTGGATTGTTCAAAGTCGTTGTGACCAATATTTAAAAAGCCATTCCAGCCTAATGCTGCGGATACATCTCCCCCAAATCGACGATGCAGCTTGCCGTTAAAGCCACCTTCGCCAAAGCTGTCATTTGTCGCTAAGGCGTAGGATAGTTCTACCCCCACGGCTTTATCGGCATTGCCTAAGCCGATACCGATCCCCGCAGCCCCGACAGAACCACTATCTTCTCGCACGTTGGGTTGATAGGTGCCGCTGATAAAGGCGGTGTTTCTATCGGCACCATAGCCAACTGGGATATAAATACTCAGGGCTGGCGAAGCTTCAAATTCCTCAATGGGTGCTGGCAACGCTAGCGGTGCAACTGGTTCCGGACTCGGACAGGATTCTGTCGCCGCTGTGGTTCCTTCTTGAGCAACTTGATAAGTTGCATCATCTAAGGATTTAACGTTCTTGGTTCTTTGCGAGGCACAGGTATTCCCGGCTTTCGGTTTCGTTGCGATTAACTGGCTGGTTGTAGCCGTTGACGAATTAGCGATCGCCCGATCGGGACGGAGTGCCTCAGCCTTGGATGTAAATGTACCTCCACTGGTTATCGTTCGTTCCTTTACAACCGCTCCGTCAACGGTTTCTCCGTTTCGGAAGGAAGCTAAGTCAGTCGCTTTCCTCGCGGATGCATCAGATGCAGGCTGGTTAACCTCAGAACCTGCTGATAACTGGGTGAGGATGTTATTTGTAGGAAGCGCCGCAGCTTCAGGGATTTCTGGCAAATCAGTTTGGGGGGCAGATGTCAATGCTGGAAGTTGCCTTGCAGTTAATCCTGGGGCATTTTGAGAAGGCGGCGCAAATTCCTGCCTGGATGCTAATCGTGGTTCTGGTTGGATTTCTGGGGCAGCGATCGCTGTCATACTTCTAGGAGTCACCATCGGGGTGGCAACACTCCCCTCATCAGTCACGGCTTTTTGGGGAGAACCTTCGGAACTCGGACTTTCACTTGCTTGGGCTGTCATCCCTCCAGCCACAAGAGCAGCTAAAGTACAAACAGCAACACGGGAAAAACGCATAAATTAGCCCTACTAAACTCACACCGCTCCAATTGAGAAGTCGGTCTTCCCAAATCGTTGAATAGATACTTATACAGAGCTGGGCGCGTTTATCCGCAGCGACATCACCCAACTTTTGCCTCGATTTGAGTAAAAATCATCGCTTCAAATCCCGATCGCCGCTTCCTCTCCCTTCAGCGCGATCGCTCTCCTATCCTTCACCGGATAAACTAGCCGTGTCGATATCTATATTTACGACATGATTGTTTTTGTCGCCCTGCTAGCTTTCTACGTTGCCTGGAATTTGGGCGCAAACGACGTTGCTAACTCAATGGGAACGTCAGTGGGATCGAAGGCTGTCACCCTGCGGCAGGCATTGGTGATTGCCGGGGTATTGGAATTTACAGGTGCAGTGCTGTTTGGTCATTCCGTATCGGAGACGCTGGCAACAGGGGTTGTCAATCCAGAACTGTTCGCTGACGCACCTCAGATGCTACTGATTGGCATGGTTTCGGTACTGATAGCCTGTGGCATCTGGCTGCAAATTGCCACCAGTCAGGGCTTACCAGTCGCATCATCTCATGCGGTAGTCGGCGCGATCGCCGGTTTTAGTTGGGTGGCTGCGGGTGTTGGTGCCATCGATTGGTCATTAATTGGTCTAATCAGCTTCGCCTGGGTAATAACGCCGGTCATCAGTGGCATAATTGCCGCGTTATTCTACAGCGTCGTCAAGCGTTGGATTCTGGATCAACCCAATCCACTTTTTCAATTGCGCGAGTGGATTCCCTGGTTGAGTGTGACATTGCTGGGTATCTTTGGGGTGATTGTTCTACCTTCTGTGAGTCAACCCATCGATACTTGGCTGACAGAGAGTTTCGGCATCAACCTCCCTGCCCACGATATCCCCCTCTTAATTGGCGCGATCTCATCCGTTGCCCTTACTCAGTTCATCTGGCGACAATTAGCCCACGAGGAAGCAGAGCAGCTTGTAAACACAACGGTTATCACTGGAGCAAATGAGCCTGACAACCGCGACCCAAATCCAAAGTCTAAAATCCAAAATCCCATTGAGCGTCAGCTAGCACGGTTTCAGCTATTAAGTGCCTGCTTCGTTGCCTTTGCCCACGGTTCCAATGATGTTGGCAACGCGATCGCTCCCTTAGCTGCGATCGCCTATATTAATCGCACAGGTTCCGTTCCCGTCTCTGGCTTTAGCATTCCTCTGTGGATTCTCGTATTAGGCGGTGCCGGTATCGTTGCTGGTCTTGCCGTCTGGGGCAAAAAAGTCATTGCCACGATTGGAGAAGGCATTATTGCCCTCCAGCCGAGCGGTGGCTTCTGCGCTGAACTCGCAACCGCTACGACTATCTTGCTTGCTTCCCGGCTGGGCTTGCCCGTTTCCACCTCCCATGCCCTTGTTGGTGCTGTGGTTGGCATTGGTGCAGTCAAAGACTGGAAATCCATCCGCTTTCAAACCCTGCAATCGATTGGACTCGCTTGGCTGATTACCCTTCCCATTAGTGCGGCTTTGGGGGCAATTATCTTTCTAGTGACCCGTCAGCTAGGGGGACAATTCGGAATTTTCCACTTGATTGGTTAAATTTAAAACTTTACATCCCCTCTCCGGTTGCCCGATTGGGATACACTCTTTCTGGAAGGAGTTTCTAGGCGGCATCGGCTGCCCAGTTGCGGAAAATGTGTCCGCGTCCAAAAACTCGATCCTAAATGCCAGCGATTAATTGGCTTCCAGGCAGAGGGACACGGCACTGTTTCATCTGCGTGTTGCAAAGCTCAAACCTCTGCTTATAAACGGGGTGCGAACTTTTTGCCTTCTTTTGTCGCGGGTTTGGGGAGCAAAAGATTAGACTTCTTGCAAAAGTTGTCTGAACTCCCCAAAAGTCTCTCGCTTAAGGGGAAGAAACTCCCTCTTCGTTATTCAATGTGTTGCTGGAGGATGGTTTCAAAGTAGCTGTTCTTGCAGGGAGTGCAAGATTCAACAGCTCTAGAACAAAATTAAATTCACCCGAAAAATCTCTTAAGAATCACCAAAATTTTGGAATAATTTGTCAGTATTGATGCTAAAAAATCAAACCCTATCATTCATCTGAGAAACAACACCTAGTTGAGCAAAATCACATCCGTAAGGAAGTGTATTTGCGAAAATATCAGAAATACTAACAAGGCTTAAGTAGACTAAGTTACAATCACACTTCGTTATAGCCAATCGCACCGAGGTTATACGCTAATGGGGCAACTGGACAATCTACCGGAAAATCAAAACACCGGAAATGCTACGGCAGCAGAGGCTCTTTTGAGGGCGATGACGCAGGAACTTGAGAACCTGAAGCAAAATCTCATCGTCCAGTTGAATCAAGACGTTGAGAGACTCCATGCTGAGAAATCCCGGTTGGTCGAGGAGATCAACTATCTACAAGCTCAGCGTCAGCAATTACCCTCGTCCCAAAACCCTCTGCCTCAAGAACAACCTCAAGAACAAATCGATCAGCAGCAATATTTAGTCGGGCAACTCACCCAAGCGATCGCAGAACACCTGCAACACCTACTGATGCAGCGGCTGTCTCAGCAACCAGACAGTTCCTATCAACCGCTGAGTGGCACTGGCAGTAACAATTTGCCGCCCTCGCCAAATGACTACAACGACAGTGCCTACCGAATCCTATCTTCTTTGGATACAACCCTGAGAACGACTTTCAAAACACTGCAACAAGACATTAGCAGTTATCAAAGTTCGTTCTCCCAGCAGCTGTCGCGAATGCACAGCTTGGAACAACAAGGAGAAGCAATTTTAGAAACTCTCGTCAATCGCCTGCAAGAACAACTGCAAGCACAAAGCAGTGCGTTGCCGTTAGTAGAACCATCAGAGTCAGAGGTTGGAGGACAAGCTTATAGCGATCGCAAACAGACCCCAGAAGCGAATGCGATCCCGTTCTCGGTTCCGGCTGCCCCGCTACCACTGTCACGCCAACCTAAACCTAGCTCCCAAGGTCAATTAGGTTTATTGTTGATTTTAATTTCTACCGTGGCGCTGTCGGTTCACAACGTGGTTGTTCAGATCATCGGCAGAGAAAGCCAAATCTTTAACTTGTTTTCCTTGGGAGGATTCATCAAGCTAGGTTTGGGCAACTCGCTGTTAATTTTGTGGTTCCGCATGATGGTAGTGCTGCCTTTGATGGCTTTACTTGCCATTGTTCTCTATCCCAACGTATGGAGGGATATCAAGAAGTTTTTATTAGATCCAGACCGGCGCGGACTTTTAACTGTAGTCGGGAGTGGCTTCTTCCTGTTTTTGTCGCAAGTGCTGATTTATATCGCCATCCCGCAAATTGGCCCAGGGGTTGCAGTGACAATTCTGTTTATGTATCCAATTATTACAGTCCCGCTGGCGTGGCTGTTTTTTGGCGATCGCCCTACCTTCCTGCGCGTTGGAGTGATGTTGGCGATTTCTTTCGGTGTTATCCTCGCGGCTTGGCCTAAAATCTTCCCGGCAGTTAATAGTGGGGTGGCGAGCATTTCTGGGGTAGGAGTTGGCACCGCCGCCGCCTCCGGAATCGCCTTTGCCTTCTACCTGATTTTTATGCAGCTTGGCTTTCAAAAACTTCACCCCGTGCCCGTCAGCTTGGTTCAGTTTACAACCATCTTTGTCCTAGCTAGCATCAGTCTGATGTTGCCATTACCAGAAAATTTGGCTGTTCAGGTCATCCCCGATAAGCGGCTGGGTTTGATTCTCAGCGGCGTTGTTTTGGGGATATTAACTCTAGCGGGCTATTTGTTAAATAACTTTGGCGTTCGCTTCTTGGGTGCCGCACGAGCCTCGATCATCGCTTCTAGTGGCCCTGTGTTAACAGCAGTTTTAGCATTTTTGATTATTCCGAGCGCTCAGAATGCTTTACAGCCCATATCAATTTTCGGCATTGTGCTGGTGACATTGGGAGTTTTCTCCCTAAGTTTTGAGCGGCTGCTAGTTCAAAACAAGGGGCAACCTGCAAAATAAATGCTTCTGTGGGTTAATGAATTCGTCCTAGGGTGGGCAATACTCACCCTATTTTTTATGGGCACTTCTTAATTTATTCAAAACGCGCGATCGCGTCTTTCTCCTTAGTCAAATTTGAATGCGATCGCTACTCTAACATCAACACTCCCGCTGCAAAATCAACTACCAATCGCTTTGTCTGAAGCCAACGTACACCCAAGAGAATGTTTTCCAGTTCATCTCCTCCCAAGACTTCAACTGTGAACTCTTGTCCATCCAAAAGTACACTACCCTCATAGAGATTAAACCGTGCGACTCCTCGTGCTGTCTGCATAGCACGGCGCTCATTACTGTCAAGATACCATCCCAAACTTTTGGCATCTTGGTTGTCAACTGCCAGCCAACCCGTGAAACCTGTATCTAGGAGAGCTTTAACTGTAATCACATCTCCATTAGATGCAATCAATCCAATTTCAAAGAATAACTCGCCTCTACTATTAAACTCGCCAGAAATCATATTCTGCCGCAAGTTCCAGTTTCATTAATGCAGGCAATGAGGCGCATCTTATTAGGATGTTTCTCACGAGCTTTTCCCCTTGCAACCTTTTCATCTGGATCGATGACATAATCCCCGCTGTCTGGCTCAATTACAATAAACCAGTCGTAGTGGTCTTTGATTAGTTCTGGTTGAACTCGCTCAAAAATTGCACGACAGCGCTGATAAAATGCTTCATCTTCAGCTTTACGTTTTGCTTTTTCTTCCGGAGATAGTTGGCGTTCTGGGAATATCCTTCCAGGACGGGGAATGCGGTTATTAGATAGTTGAGTCATTGGATATTTTTCCTATTTAATATTAATAATTTACTTTTGATTGTAAGTTAATTTGATGGCGAGGAGATTGCGCGGTGGATTCACTCGCTGAGAGTCAGGCAATCTCCAAAAATAAATATCGCCCCAGAAGTATCTTTTGGGGCGATATATCTCACAGCACTGCTGTGTTTTGATTCTTAACGGAGAGGGTGGGATTCGAACCCACGTTAAGTTGCCCTAAACAGCATTTCCAGTGCTGCGCCTTCAACCACTCGGCCACCTCTCCAGAGGATCATTTATTTTGAAATGTGCAACTCAAAGCTGCGATTTTTAATAATACACTAAAACTATGACGAATTACCATACCATTCGGATACGCAATCGCCAAACCGGCACTCACCATGACCTTCAGGTGCCAGAAGATCGCTATATCCTATCTAGCGTCGAGCATCAGAGCGTCGAGTTGCCTTTTTCCTGTCGCAATGGCGCTTGTACCACCTGTGCCGTGCGCGTCCTCTCAGGGGAAATTCACCAGCCAGAAGCAATGGGGCTTTCTCCGCAACTGCGCGACAAAGGCTATGCTCTACTATGCGTGAGCTATCCCCGCTCCGACTTGGAAGTGGAAACTCAGGATGAGGATGAAGTTTACGAACTCCAGTTCGGTCGCTATTTTGGCAAGGGAAAAGTCCGTTTCGGTTTACCGCTGGATGAAGACTAACCAAAGGCGATCGCGCAAAATAAAAAGGCAAAAGAATTTTCTCTTTTGCCTTTTGCCTTTTGCTTTTTCCCTTTTCTTGCTTGGTTGCCAAGCTAAAGAAGTTCCGACAGGGGTAATTGTTAAGGTTGAGCGGGTTGTCACCGGACAAACCCTGGAGGTGCTGGATACCAGCAAGCAATCGGCTTTGGTAGAGCGAGTGCGGCTACTGGGAATCGAGGCACCCGATATGAAACAGCAGCCTTGGGGATCGGCGGCTCAAGAGCGGCTCAAACAGTTGATTGGCGGACAATCCGTTTTGTTAGAGTCGGATGGATCGAGCAAAGACCAGTTTGAGCGCCGATTAGCTTATGTGTGGAAAGATGGGGTATTGCTGAACGAGCAGATGGTGGTAGAAGGGTATGTGTTTGTACCGCGATCGCTCAACAACAAATATGACCAACGGCTCACTACCGCTCAAGAATATGCTCGAATTATGGGCAAAGGCATTTGGAACCCAGAAAAACCCATGCGCTGGACTCCAGCGGAGTTTCGGCGTCAAAATCGCTAACTGCTCATTGCGAATGGCTAATTGTTCATTGTTCAATGCCATTAGCCATTAGCCAAAAATATGACACGCCATACCCCTGACCAACTGCAAATTTTTCTAGATATTGCCACCGAGGCGGCGCTAGCTGCTGGTGCCGTCTTGCAAAGCTACTGGGGCAAATTAGAAGCCGTTGAAGAAAAAGGACGCCCAGGAGACCTTGTAACCGAAGCAGATAAAGCCGCCGAAGCCATCATTCTTTCAGTCATCAATCGCCATTTTCCTCACCATCAAGTCCTGGCAGAAGAATCCGGGCAACTGGGAGATACTAACAGCGAATACCTCTGGGCAATCGATCCCCTAGATGGCACCACAAATTATGCTCATCAGTATCCCTTTTTCTCCGCCTCAATCGGGTTACTGATTGACGGAGTGCCCCAAGTCGGTGTCGTTTACGATCCATTTCATCAAGAGTTGTTTCGGGCTGCCAAAGGCCTAGGAGCCACTTGCAACCGGCGGAGCATTCGAGTTTCCAAAACAGCCGAGTTGAGCAAAAGCTTGCTCGTCACCGGCTTTGCTTACGATCGACGCGAAACAGCGGACAATAACTACGCAGAATTTTGTCACCTTACCCATCTCACCCAGGGCGTCAGGCGCAGCGGTTCCGCATCTATCGATCTAGTTTATGTTGCCTGCGGACGCCTGGATGGTTACTGGGAAAGGGGTTTACAACCTTGGGATTTGGCAGCCGGAGTGGTCATCGTGGAGGAAGCCGGGGGCAAAGTCAGCGCTTATGATGGGAGTCCTTTAGTGATTCATTCCGGACGGATTTTGGCGACCAATGGTTATCTACACCCACAGATCAGTCAAGAACTTTTGCAAATTACACCTCTAAGTAGATGGCAATAAGTAGATGGCAAAGTGCTAAAAATCAGGCTTCTCTGTAAGCAAGGTCACACATAGGTTTCGCAAGGGAAGTATATTAGAAAGAATATTCGGCTCTGACGGTGGGACAGCGGGCTATGTCATTTCGGATCGACCGTGGACTGTTCAAGTTTGATTTCACAGACCACCACGCAATTTTAGGGGTGCCAGTAGATGCAGGCGTCAATGACATCCGCAAACGGTATCTCAAAATCGCCCGGAGATTGCATCCGGATAGTTGCAAGGCTGAAAACGAAGCAGAAAAACAGCGTGCCAGCCAGATGTTGTCAAAATTGGTAAATCCTGCCTACGAGCAACTCTCGCAGGATCGCACGCGGGCAGAATACGTCGTTATGGTTGGGCGCATGGGTAAGCGCTTGGCTGGGGAAGCGGCGAACGTTCAACCCCAAGGTGAAACCGCGAAACAGTTAGCTCAGTCGGGGGGCGATTTAGACCATTCCTATAAAACGGCACTGCAAAAGCTAGCACAAACGCAATATGAATCTTTGAGCCAAGTCCTGGAAGTGACGGCTCAAATCAGCGAACTGAATATGGTTTATCTGAGGCGGAAGGGGGGTTCTGGGGTAGCAACCCCGATGATGTCCGATAAACGTCCTATCGAGGATCGTACACCACCACCACCGAAGGATGGTCCACCGCCGCCACCACCACCATCATCAGTCGCGGAACCATATTTCCGTCGCGCTGATGAGTTGATCGCGAAGAACCAGTTTGCGAAAGCGGAGATAGAGTTGCGGGAAGCCCTGAAAATGGAGCCAAACAATAGCCGTTGCCATAGCTTATTGGGAATGGTTTATTTGAAGCAAACTCCGCCTAAGGTGACAATGGCGAAGGTCCATATCACCCAAGCTTTGAAATTAAACCCTCAAGATCCAATTGGGCTAGAGGGCAAACAGACACTAGACAAGCTGACACAAAAAGTTGCGGGTGGCAAGACAACGACGCCGCCTAAGCCTGGGCAGGGCAAGCCAGCGCAGGGCAAGCCGGAGGATAAATCTGGAGGCGGTTTATTTGGTATGTTTGGTAAGAAGAAATAAGAAAGCGATGTCTTCGATTAGCGACTCGACCATTAGATGTTTGGAAGTTGTCGGTGAGAACTAGGTCAATCCGTCAACTCGCTAATCGCGAATACTTCGCTTGAAAATCGCTTGTCAACTAACAAAAAACAACGACTGAATGGTTTATCAACCCCCGGCAGGCGCGAGGGATTTACTGCCTCTCGATGTCGCTCAAAAAAGCTGGATTGAAGATCGGTTGCAGCAGGTGTATCACCGCTGGGGCTATCACCGGATTATCACCTCCACTCTAGAGCGGTTGGATACTTTGATGGCAGGCGGAGCAATCCAGCGCTCCACAGTGATTCAAATACAGGATGCTGAGGAAGGGACGCTGGGACTGCGCCCAGAACTGACAGCTTCGATCGCCCGTGCATCTGTGACGCGGATGGCTGGTGTTAGTTATCCGCAGCGCCTCTACTACAACGCTAATGTATTCCGCCGTTCGCAGGGAAGCAATTACGGGCGTCAGCAGGAATTTTACCAGGCAGGGGTAGAGCTGTTGGGTGCCGGGGGGGTCTTGGCAGATGCAGAGGTGCTGTTGTTGCTGGGAGACTGCCTGAAGTGTCTGGGGTTAAGCCAGTGGCAGGTAATTTTGGGAGAAGCGGGGTTAACGCGATCGCTTTTTTCCCCCTTTCCAGTTCATCTGCAAGAAAAAGTGCGACGGGCGATTGCGCATCTCGATCGGATTACTTTGGAAACTCTGCCCCTTTCTCCGGAATTGCGAGAACGGGCTTTATTTCTATTTGAGCTGCGGGGACACCCGGCTGATGTGCTGCAACGAGTTTCCACGCTAGATTTAGCAGAATCTGAACGCCAAACAGTCAACAATCTAAAATCCCTGATCGATCTTCTAAATGAAGGCTATTCCCATCAGCAAAGCTTCCCCGTGACGCTGGATCTCAGCTTGATCCAAACCTTTAACTATTACACCGGCATTGTGTTTGAAGTCGTTAGCGATACAGACACCCAAGCACGGGTTTTAGCCCAGGGAGGACGCTACGATCAGCTGCTGGGACTCTATCATCCCCAAGGGCAAACTTACCCCAGTATTGGGTTTGCGCTGAACATTGAAGACTTATACCAAGTCTTGCTCTCAAAGGCTGGGATGCCCCGCGAAACCCCTGCGAGTGATTGGTTAGTCGTTCCTGCATCCCCCCAAGCCTATATGGCAGCGTTTGCCCACGCCCAAACTCTGAGAGATTCGATTCATCTGGTGCGGGTGGAGATGGATTTAGGAGGGCGATCGCCTGAAGATGTGCGAGAATATGCCCGTAGCCGCCACATCCGTCGCATTGCCTGGGTGGAAGCTGAGGGTGCTACTAAAATTGAGACGCTGAGTTAGATTTTTTCAACGCAAAGGTACGCAAAGGAAAGCGCCGAGACACGCAAAGAGAGGGGCTTTTCCTGGTAAGATTTCACCTTAACTTTGCGTACCTTTGCATTTAAAAAGCCTCGTTTCAGCTATCAGTCGGAAGACTTTGGTAGGCTATAGAAGCAGCCGTCTGCCAATCCCAAGAGAGAGAACACTGTGCCGCATACGATTGTTACTAATACCTGCGAAGGCGTCGCTGATTGTGTCGATGCCTGTCCTGTTGCCTGTATTCACGAAGGACCCGGTAAAAACACGAAGGGGACTGACTGGTACTGGATTGATTTTGCAACTTGCATTGACTGCGGCATCTGCCTACAAGTCTGCCCCGTGGAAGGAGCAATTGTCCCCGAAGAACGCCCCGATTTGCAAAAGACACCTTAATTGTTGATGATTCAGAGTTCATGGTTGATGCAAAAATTGCAATCAATCATGAACCATAAATAATAAATATTAAATAATAAATAAGAACGAATGACGAATGAACCTTTATTAGAAGTTGAAGATGTTTGGGCGGGATATGTCAAAGATTTGGATATCTTGCAAGGGGTTAATTTCAAGATATATCCTGGTGAATTAGTTGCCGTTATTGGCCCCAATGGTGCCGGGAAATCAACATTAGCAAAGACTATCTTTGGGCTTTTAAACCCTCATAAAGGCAAAATTACTTTCAAAGGCGAGAATATTGCTGGCTTAAAGTCGGATCAAATTGTTCGGCGGGGAATGTGCTACGTGCCGCAAATCTCGAATGTGTTCCCATCGCTGACGGTGGAAGAGAATCTGGAGATGGGCGCGTTTATTCGCAATGTCCCTTTGCAACCGCTCAAGGATCATATCTTTGCCACGTTTCCGGTTCTGGCTCAACGGCGGCATCAGCGGGCTGGAACTCTGTCAGGGGGAGAACGACAGATGCTGGCAATGGGAAAAGCTTTGATGTTGGAACCCACTCTGTTGCTGCTGGATGAACCTTCGGCGGCGCTGTCTCCCTTATTGGTTAATAACGTTTTCGAGCAGATTCAAGCGATTAATCAAACGGGTAAAGCAATTGTGCTGGTGGAACAAAATGCCCGGAAAGCTTTAGGGATGGCACACCGGGGTTATGTTCTGGATACAGGACGCGATCGCTTCACAGGTCCCGGCTCCGAACTCTTGAATGACCCGAAGGTAGGAGAACTCTATCTGGGCGCAGGTAAAGCCCACTGAGACATTAACCTTAAAATTTAACCTTGAAATCAAGCTTACTTAGGGATTGCGAGTAGTGTCAGGGCGCTGCATGGTCTTTCCACTCCTTCCCGCGAAGCACCTGAGTTTTCTATAAATCGCATGGCATACATCTGTAGGGGCACACGGCTGTACGCCCCTACAATAATTGCAAGCAGTTAGCGGAAAAACCAAAAAGGAGAAATATTCATGCGATCGCGCTTGAGATGGCTGTTGCCAGTTATTAGCTTCATCGGTGGTTGCGCCTACAGCATCAGCGGCGCGATCCCTTCGGTACAAGCCGCTCAAACCGTCGTGGTTCGGAAAGGCTCCTCTACTGAATCCATTGCTATCGCGGATCTCCGCCAGCTTGCGGAAACGGGAACTGTCCCATCATCTCTGAGAAGTTTTGCCAGAAATCTGTCTTCTCAACAACGAAGCCAAATTTCATCAGCGCTGAGGGCAAAATTTGAGATTGATGTTCTGCAAATGAGTCGCTTACTCGATACTCAGATTGGCAGAGCGATCGCATCTTCTTTGGCTAGCACAACATCGCGTCAGGATAACGTTGGGGTGCTAGATGTACGATCGGGTTTGGTATTGGGGGCTAGGGCACCAGAAGGACTTTCTTTGCTTAGCTTTATCGAAGCTTATCCCCGTCAAACACTTTATATAGACTTAAGTCAGGCGTTTAAAGTCGCCGAAAATTTTAACAGCGCTTTTTGGCAAACTCAGTGGTTTATGGCGGAGATTTCCCCCCAACTGACTGTCAAGCGCCCCCAACTTACTTTACCTTTTGATCCCACGCT
The DNA here is from genome assembly GCF_014698845.1 of Coleofasciculus sp. FACHB-1120. Lineage (NCBI taxonomy): Bacteria > Bacillati > Cyanobacteriota > Cyanophyceae > Coleofasciculales > Coleofasciculaceae > Coleofasciculus > Coleofasciculus sp. FACHB-1120. The sequence goes on from NZ_JACJTV010000013.1 coordinate 62,825, forward strand.
ACCGGGAACTGCAACCGTGCAGTTGCTGAACTTAAAACTCAATGATACCCAGCGCCGTCGTGAAATTCCCGTTGATGTTTACTGGTCGGAAGCGGCTTCTCCCGCCAAGCCGATCGTTGTTCTATCGCATGGGTTAGGTTCGGTTCGTACTGATATGCGTTACCTGGCAGAGCATTTGGCATCCTATGGCTATGTAGTGGCAGCCTTAGAACATCCTGGGAGTAACGAAAGTCATGTAAAGCAGGTAGTCAGAGGCAAAGCTCCTTTATTGGATGCTCAGGAGTTTTTGGATCGTCCCAAGGATATCAGTTTTGCGATCGACGAACTAGAAAAGCTGAACCAAGCAGGGGAACTTCAGGGTAAACTGGCACCCGATCGTGTTATGGTAATCGGGTATTCTCTGGGGGGTAGTACGGCTTTATCTGTTGCGGGTGCCGAGTTGCAATTAGCGTCTTTAAAAGAGCGCTGTAAAGGGAACGTGATTTCCTTTAATCTTGGCGAAGCTTCCCAGTGTTTTGCTAGCGGGCTTCCAGAAGACCGCTATCAATTGCGAGATCCCAGAGTCAAAGCAGCGATCGCTTTCAACCCCACCACGTCTTTGATCTTTGGCGAAACGGGTTTGAGCGCCGTGCAAATCCCCACTTTAATTGAATCCGCTTCCGCCGATAAGACGACTCCAGCTTTAACCGAACAAATTATCGGCTTTTCTAAAATACCCGCCCCAAAATGGCTGGTTGGTGTGGTGGGCAGTACCCATTTGAGTGTCAAAGATCCCAGCACTACCCAAGATCAAGCTAGACAACCGAATACACTTTATACGGGCGGTGAAATTGTCGGCGAACAAGCGATTGCTATCCGCAGCTACATGAAAGCGATCGCGCTGGCAATGGCAGCACAACTTACCGATGATGCTGCCAAGTACGCGATTTTCCTTACCCCAGAATATGCTCAGTTGGCTTCAACAGATGCTTTCCCCATTCGCCTCGTGACTGAGATTCCGCCGGAAGCGCAAGCAGTGGTTGACAAGTTTCTTGAGAATCAAGCGAAAAGGTAATAAGTCCTCGATCGTTAGCTCGACTTTATCCATATTAAAGATGCGACAAGGTAGCAAGATCGCAAAAGTGTTGTTTGATTTCTCCTGATGAACTGACTACCGAAAAAATTTCTGCCCCGTCTCTATCGTTTGCACCCCGATCCGGGGGCTGAAACGATACCTCAGCCTGCTATAGGGAGAGCGTTGGTATAAAAGTAACATTCCACACTAATTGATTAGGGATTTACCGCTTAATATTGATGTCGCAGAGATTTCTACAACAAATGCTGTAAGAGTGCTAGGTACGCGATCGCGCGTCGCCGCCTTGCACTCTGCTTTCTTTTTCTGGACTCCTTGGCACGCTTTACAGGTTTTTAATAGTTAATCTACAGCCCCAGATGCTTTGAGCGATCGCGCGATTTCCCGGTTTCGATTCATTTGGGCGATCGCCAAAGCCGTGTAGCCACCCCGGTTTTTCAAATGCACATCCGCACCAGCTTTCAGCAATACCTGCACGGCATTCGCATGACCCCGCTGAACAGCCCACATTAAAGCAGTTGCACCCGCATCATCTTGAAGATTGATATCCGCTCCCAACGAGAGTAGCCCTTGCATCACCCCCGCGTGCCCCTGCTCAGCTGCCTTGATGAGGGCGCATTTCCCGTCGTTGACTCGTGTATTGGGCTTAGATCCACCCTCCAGCAGCACTTTCACTGTGTCAGTGTGTCCTTGCAATGCTGCTAGCGTTAACGCCGTCTCGCCCAGGTTTCCTGCGTTAGAATTCGCGCCCTTTCTTAAGAGAGCTTCCACAATCGCCCTCTGACCATGTAATGCTGCCACCATCAAAGCCGTATCGCCCAACTTATTTCGCGCCTGGACATCCGCCCCTCGGTTGAGGAGAATTTCTACAACATCAGCATGACCTTCCACAACGGCAAAGTTTAAAGCCGTCTCATCATCTTTATCTTTGGCATTGATATCCGCGCCACGATCGAGTAGCGCCGTCACCATATCAGTATTCGCGATCGCTGCCGCCGCCATCAGCGCCGTTGAGCCATCCAAATTTTGAGCATTCACATCGGCACCGCCCTCCAGCAATGCTCTCACCACATCCGGATAAACTCGATCGATTGCTAGAGTTAAAGCGGTTTCACCTTCTTTGTCTTTCGCATTCACATCAGCGCCTTTCGCTAACAAGCGCTGAATCACTTCTAAACGACCAAACTCAACAGCTTCTCTCAGGGGGCTTCTGCCGTCCTTGGTTTTGGCATTCGCATCTGCCCCTCGCTCTAACAAAACCTGCACCGTCTCAGCGTGTCCGAGTCCAGCGGCTAGAAATAAGGGAGAGACACCATCATTCTCTCTACTCCCATTCACCTCAGCACCAGCATCTAACAAGGCTTGCACCACCCTCGTTTTGCCCTCCTGGGCTGCCAACATCAAAGCCGTATCCTCAACGTTATCTTTGACATTGACTTGGGCACCCGCATCCAGCAAGATTTGCACCACATCAGCATGACCTTTCAGCGCCGCCACCATCAGCGCTGTACTGCCATCCTCGTTGGCGGCATTCACATCAGCACCTTGGGCAGCTAACATTTTAACTACGTCAATCTGATTCGCTGCCGCCGCTATCATCAAAGCCGTCAGACGATATCTTTGTCTCAGTTGGTTGACGTTTGCACCAGCCTCTAGTAGAAGTCTGACAATCTCGGTGTAGCCGTTCTGGGCGGCAAACATCAAAGCAGTGGTACCCTCCCGATCTGTCGCATTGACATCAGCGCCAGCAGTGATTAGCGCTTGTACCCGTTGAATTTCTCCCCGCTTCGCCGCCCGAATTAAGTCTTGATTTGCACTCACCGCTGTTGCCTCATCCCATCCGCAGCATTGCCAACTTAACCTCAAATTATACTTTTGAGAGGGTGGTGTCGCTTAACCCCCAAGCTTGGAAAGGACAAAGGCAACGAGGAAGCCTATCACGGTGATGAGTCCAGCAAAATCATGGGTTTGCTCGAAAGCTTCTGGAATCATGGTGTCTGATATCATTGCCAGAATTGCGCCTGCTGCCACGGTGGTAGTTGCGGCGATAATTTTTTCGGAGGCGTGACTGAAAATGGTATTCCCCAGAAATGCCGCAATACCAGAAACAATCGCGATCGCTCCCCACACGCCGAAGATATAGCCAGCTGAACGACCTGCTTTCTTCATGCCAGCAGCGCTGGAGAGTCCTTCGGGAATATTTGAGAGGAAAACGGCAGCTACCGTCACCCCGCTGACAGCACCTCCGTGGATCGTGCTGACGCCGATTACAATTGATTCCGGAATGCCATCCAGCAAGGCACCCACTGCGATCGCTAAACCGCTTCCATTCGCCTCCTCTTCTGATTGTTGTTGGTTGCCAAAGCGCTTGCGATGCTTGGCACCCTGATAATTCAGATACTAGTTTGCCCCTGTGTAAGCGATAGCACCGCTTAAGAAACCAATCGCTGTTGAATCGAAGCCACCCTGCCGATAAGCCTCATCCATTAGCTCGAACGATAGCGCCGAGATCAGCACCCCAGCACCGAAAGCCATCACGGATGCGATCGCACGCGGAGGAATTTGCACAAAATATCCCAACCCGGCTCCGAATAGTAACGCCGACCCCCCCCACCAATCCCCAGAAACCTGCCTGTAACCAGACTGGTAACATCAGATGCCCTCCTTCAGAAATTCCAGCCCTGCAATGTTTAGCAGATTTTTGACTACTCAATCATTTGAGGTTATGGCGCGGTAATGACGACTACCCAAAGGTAGACAGCCATTATGATAAGTTTTATAAAGTTCCTTAATGAGCCGAATCTTATGAGCTTGGAAATCCCCGTATCGATTAAACCCTGGCTTAATTTTATTCATCCCGCCTTGATGTGGGTGCTACTGGGCACGTCCCTCTATGCCCTATATCTGGGCATTTTAGTTCGACGCACTCGCAGTGCTGAAGGGGAAGCTAAAAAAGAGCTAATCAAAGGCAGGTTTAACGTCCGGCACTACCAAGTGGGTTCATTGCTGTTGGCGTTGATGGTGATCGGCACCCTAATTGGTATGGGCGTTACCTATATCAATAATGGAAAACTCTTTGTCGGGCCTCACCTACTGGCAGGTTTAGGCATGACGGGGATGATAGCAGTTTCTGCTGCACTCTCTCCCTATATGCAAAAGGGACACGATTGGGCGCGTTATAGCCACATTTTTTTAAATGTTGTTCTTCTAGGACTGTTTGGCTGGCAAGCTGTAAGCGGCGTGGAAATTTTGCAAAGGATCATCAGCAAGATGTAGCCTTTGGGAAGATGCTAATCGCTAATTGCTAATTGTTCAACAATCATTAGCAATTAGCGATTAGGGATTTAGCCATTAGCCCTTTTCTTCGCTTTTTTAGGCACGGGCAAACCCAGACTGGCGTGAAAGTCTTCCTGCACTTTGGGAGTGAGAGACTTAGAAACTTGTCGCACAATTTGAGCTAAGAGGCGATCGCCCGTATTTTGAATTACCGACTTAGGCAACTTGTGAATAAACTTGGGAAACTGAATGTAAACAGACAAGTCCAGATGCCACTCAACATGGGTGATTGCAGATACCTGATGTGGGGCGAATCTATCTGCCGGTACTTCCACTAATGTCATCGCCGACTCATAGTCAACTTCATAGCCTGGAGTCACATAATTCGGAACGGGTACTGTCCGAACTCGATAAACACCTTGATCCCGTGGCATCAGTTCTAAGCCAATTTTTGGCTCTACCTCATAACCAAAAGCGCCAAAACGCCCGATCACCAACGCATAACCATTCTCTCCTAGGGGTTCTACTTGCATTGGGTGAGCGCAGCGGCAGAACCAACCGTGGTGAGTATCTAGATACTTAGCAACTGTTTCAGCATCGGCATACATTTCCATACAGCTTTCAAAGTGAGTATGAAATCGAGTCGTTTCAATCGTACTCGCGGCTTCTATGGCTGCATTATCAGCGTCGATGAGATTGGACCCTGGATTCAACATTCCTGAGTGAACCTCAAACGGTACCTCAAAGGGTTGACGATCGTAGAATTGCGACTGCATCACCTGCTCTCCTGCGCTGGTTGCCGTTTTCTTGTATACAGGATTCCCACAATGGGGTGAATTGTTTCCATAAATTCTAATTCTTCAACAAAAGACGACAACGCCTTTGAGTTTCTACAATTAAAAAGTTACAGTTTACTACCAACCAAAAAAAATTCTCTGTCCACTCAGCATAGCTTGCGATTCTAAAGACTGGACATGGGTAATTTACGGAGAAATTAATGAAAGCATTTGTAGCAGGGGCAACGGGCGAGACAGGTCGTCGGATTGTACAAGAGCTGGTGCAGCGGAATATACCTGTTCGAGCGTTAGTTCGAGACATCGAGAAAGCTAGACAGATTCTACCAAATGCCGCTGAATTGGTAGTTGGCGATGTTTCACAGCCAGAGAGCCTCTCTTCTGCCCTAGGTGATAGTACGGTTTTACTATGCGCCACAGGTGCTAGCCCCGGTCTTGATCCGACTGGACCCTACAAGGTGGACTACGAAGGCACTAAAAATCTAGTGGATGCCGCCAAGGCAAAGGGAATCGAGCATTTTGTGCTGGTTTCTTCAATTGGTGCTTCTCAATTTTTGCATCCGCTGAATCTGTTCTGGCTGATTCTGGTGTGGAAGAAGCAAGCAGAGGAATATATTCACAAAAGTGGCTTAACATACACAATTGTGCGACCTGGCGGTCTCAAAAATGAAGAGAACTCAGAGCCAATCGCTATGTACAAGGCTGACACTCTGTCTTTAAGTGGCAGTATTCCCCGTACTAAGGTCGCACAGGTGTGTGTCGAAGCGCTATTTCAACCATCGGCTCGCAATAAAATTGTTGAAGTCATTACCAAGGCAGAGGCTCCGGAAAAAAGCTGGGAGCAGATGTTTGCCAGTGTGGCCTGATTATGTTCTCAGCCACCGGACGTTTTCTCGCCAAGATGTTCTCTGCGATCGCGGGTTTTCTCTTCGGGATGCTCAGCATGGCGGCGGTGCTGTGTTTGCTGTTTTATTTTAAGGATTGGGAGGGGCTGCGCGATCGCAACTTCCCTTACGGAAACTCGCCGGTGGCTCCACTAAGCGGAAATGGTACCGCTCCCTTGGTAATGCAGGGGGGCGATCCCTATATTCGTGCCTTGATGCGGACAATTTCTGCTAGTGAAGCAAATGTCGCCCAACCTTACTGGGTAATCTATGGCGGTCAGTATGCCCAAGACCTCAGCCAGCATCCCCAAATGTGCATCCCGATTGGTGTTGGCCCTAATACAGGAAAATGCTCTACTGCTGCTGGTCGCTATCAGATGCTCAATACAACGTGGCTTGAGAAGGCTCAGCGCTATCACCCGCAGCCTTCAGAGTTTCTGTTTTGGCACTCTTATAGCTTTGAGCCACAATTTCAGGACGCTGTAGTTTATGCGTGGCTGAGCGACCGGAGAGCCTGGAAAGTAGACATTTCCAAGTTGCTGCGCCAAGGGCAATTAAAAAAGGTGTTGCGGCTGCTATCTGGCACTTGGACAAGTCTGGGCTATGGGATAGAAACCAACTCCATGAGTGGGAAGCTGCCAGAGATTTATGAGCAAATGCTAAAAGAAGAGCTACAAAAACCTGGGTAAAAAACTTACGCGAGTGCGGATTTTTAAATCTAATCCGGTTCGGTTCGCTGAATCTTGTATCCAACACACTCTTCGGCTTACCCTAAAATCTCTTTCCGCTCATCGTTTGTAACGTAGCACTTCCTAAAAACTCATACGAATCAACAATGTTTTGCGGTTAGAAGATGCAACACCACCTTCTGTAGTTGACGTGTTGAAAAAAATCGGCATAGCCATCACCACCAGCCCAATTAGAAAAATATGAGCGATTAAGTCAAAGGTTGTGAAACCTTTGCTTGTACTTTTTTTAAGACCAGGTAGTAAGCACAAAGCTGGGCGGTGGAGGTGCATGACGGACTCCAAAGGAGGTGAGGTCGAACAATCTATTACTATAGATAGTTGAATCTCTATAGAGTTCCCACCGTTTTTTTAAGGAACTTTTGAGGAAGGCGATCGCTTTTCTCCGTAGAAACCCTTGCTTTTGCTCCTTTTTTTTTCGAACGTTGTTAAGTTTTTTTCTTAATAAACTTAACAACATTTGCCAAAGCTGTGATAACTTTTCTTAACCTTCAAAGCTCCTTGAAAGCCTGATGCCAGAAAAAAACCAAGTATTGATTAGCCAACATAAGTTTAAGCGTCTGCAAAGCTAATTCTCATAAATTTCTAAAGGTAATCCATCTGGATCGCTAAAGAATGTAAACCGTTTGCCGGTAATCTCATCGATTCTGATATTTTCTACCTGGACGCCTTGGTCTTTTAAATAGCAAACAGCTTCATCTATGTTTTTGACAGCAAACGCTAAATGCCTCAATCCGCAAGCTTCAGGGTGACTTAATCTTTGAGGAGGATTAGGGAATGAAAAAAGCTCAATTTGAGCGCCGATACCAACTCTTAAATCTAACTTGTACGAATTTCTTTCTTCTCTAAAAGTTTCTTGGATAATTGAGAATCCTAAAACCTCTACATAGAATTTTTTGGATTTTTCATAATTAGAGCAGATAATCGCGGTATGATGAATTCCTATTGTTTCCATAGAACGAAATTCCACACAACTGAAGCACAGAAAATACATTCCTAATATTACTTTAGTTTAGAGAATGTAAATTAGTAATTCCAATTAATTTAAAATGGAATTTATCCTGTTTTTTATAATAATATCAAATCGGTTTGAATAGCCATTGTTTAAAACCTTGCACCAGCCTTCCAACGAAAAGAGCAGACGGGGTGTTTACCATTTTATTTTTTTGTTAGTGGCAACCTATAGACTTCTTAGGCCCATTTTTTAAGCCCGATTGGGGGGAGTGGTAGGACCTTAGAACCCAAATGCTCTTGGCGTAAGTATTTCCATGCGCGATCGCGCCACTATCAGTTGCATTAAAAAATATTATCAGCCTGGTACCGGCTTAGCTAAAAACTGCCTGACTTTGTCAAAAAACACTCTTGGATTTTCCATATGAATATTATGCCCACAATTACTAATAAGATTAACCTTGGCTGCTGCACACAATCTTGCCATTTCTAAGTTAATGATTCTAAACTTATTATCATATTCACCCACTAGCAAAAGTAGAGGAGTTTGGTTCTGTGCGATCGCTTCCCATAAAGAAGGTTGACATCCAGTACTAAAATTGCGTAGAGACTTCGCTAATTCACAAGGATTATTTCGTAACCGAGACTCTATCATCTGCTCAAATTTTGGATTTTTCTTAAGAGAAACAAAAAGCGGTTGATTATACCAATTCGTTAAAAATTCTGAAAAATTAATCTTTACTAATTCCTGCGATAACTCTAGATCGCGTTGGATTCGTTTCCATCGTTCCTCTTCAGTTTCCAAACCAGGCGAAGCCGATTCTAAGACAACTTTAGGGAAACGTTCAGGGAAATGAAGGGTCAAATATAAAGCTAATCGTCCACCCATTGAATAGCCAACCAAGAAACATTTTTCAATGCTTAACTGTTCTAGCAGGTTGAGCAAAGCGTGGGCAGTGTTTGCCATTTTATAGCACTCATCCCCACCCATAACCTTAGTTTGTCCATGACCCGGAAGGTCAATGGCAAGACAACAAAATTGGTTAGACAAAAACGAGATAACTTGATTAAATTCGTTGCAGTCGCCCATAAAGCCATGTAAAAACAGAATTATAGGCTTATCTGTGCTACCGCTCAAAGAATAGTGAAATTGATAGTTATCAAACGTCATCCTCTACAACTGTTTGCTCAAAGCTGATTTGCTTAATCGTAAAGCATTTCATGATTGCGATCGCATCCTCTGTCACCAACACGACCAAAGTAGCGATCGCAATCCTGACTGGATCTGCAAGCAATGCAGCAGAATTTACACAGTTCTCTTCGTTGGCGCTCCTGACTCCGGAATTAGGCAGCTTTTGTCATCCCTCCGTGAAGGAGCGATTTAACGAGGTTAATCCGCGATCGCTTCCTCCAGCTTCCTCAACATAACTGCCACAATTTAAACATTAATATATCTTATCAATTTAATTAATTTATTAAATTATTTTATAAAAATTCGGACAAATTCTACCGTGTTTTTAAAATAAATATTATGCTAACAAAAGGGAATATTAAGATTAAAATTCCTCCATGTTCCTATTTCATTAGATTCACAGAGTTAAGACATTTTAGAAAAATAACTTTGTTTTTTATTTTATATACTAATCATTGAAATTCATAAAGCCGCATATTTTTGCTAAATTTATCTCCTAAAAATCATGTAATTCAAAATTTGTTTTTCAAAATAGCTAACATTCTTATGGCTGTCGAAAAAATATTTGTTATCAAACTAATCTAAAATTTAAATTAGTTTGACAATAGAACTAATCGTTAATGACACCCAGTTAAAAGAATGCGGAAAAGATAGTTACCTTACACTAGTATCGCTAATTTAGAATTCTATTTAATTCATTTTGGCTTGATCCCCCTAGACTTGGCAACTTAGAGAGGCTGATTTAAGCCCAATCATAGAAAATATTGTGGTAAGTGAAGGTATATGTCTGAAGCAAACTGCCAATCTATCTTATAGCCAACTATTTTTCATTTTTAAGCAACTTAGCAAGTCAATCGAAATATAGAAAACGTTTAGAGTTCTGTAGGCTTCATTCCAAAATAAATTTTAACCCTATTTTTTCAGATTAGTAGAAGGGACAGTAAAGATATCTTAATTAAAGAGAATATTATATTTTAAATATATTTATACATTTAACTTCTACTTCATAACAATAAAAACTTATTATTTTTATCATCACCAAAAATTAATCTCGAAATATTGAATTTTTAAAGCTTAAAAAGTTAGCCTTGCTACGCATTTTAGAAAAAAAAGTTGATGTAAATAGGACTCCTTTCATTGAAGGATGGGGCTACGGCTAGCTTCTTACTTGTGGTACTCTCCAAGTAGTTGAGTTGAAAGATGCGAACTTCTTAAATTCTTTGTCTTGATGACTTCGCGCCTCTTGAGCAAAGATATCAAATGGGGTCTTCCTTCCAAGTGCGTCGTAGATGTTCGCTTCTCCATTTCAGCTACAACCGCCACCCCGTCAGAATTGTCGCTGTGGTTTCAGATATCGATTTCATAAACTGCCGAGGGAATAATCATGCCAAAAATAGAATTAACAATTAGGCAGGTAATTGACTTAGTTAAACAACTGCCACAGGAGGATAAGTCCATGCTCTTGGACACCCTCGCCTCCGAAAGAAAGATGAATGGCACAGATAGGTTAACAGAGAAAGAGCAGCAGATGCGCGTCTTGAGTGCTGAACGGGGGCTGGATTGGGACAGCTTGTGTGAAGACGATCAAGACATGCTGGTTGATAGCTTGCTGCACAAGCACAAGTAAATTTCGAGATTGTTGTCTTCGATACCAATGTTTGATTCTGGCTTCCACGCAAAGGAAGCCAGTTTTGTAATCTAACTAAACTAAGGCAAAAATCGATCCAAAGCTTCTTTTAGCTTTTCAATTTCAACTTCAATATTGCCTTCTTCAGCTGCGCGGGCAATACACTCAGTTAAATGTTCATCCAAAATTATCCGTGCTACCCGATCTAGGGCACCCCGCACAGCAGCAATCTGCACGAGAACTTTGGGGCAGGATTCGCTTTCCTGCACCATGTTTTTTATGCCTCGGACGTGTCCTTCAATCCGAGACAAGCGATTAACAACCCGCCGCAGTGATTCTTCACTGTGGACATGATGATGGGGAGACTCTTCATCCCCATGCTCGTGGGTATGAGAACGACCGTGGACGGGCAAGGTTTCGTCAGTTAGCGGATTCGATCCAATCATGGAGAGTCAATAAGGCAGCATTTGTATTCCACATCGTAGCCTATTTAAGTATCTGCTCTTCTAGAGATGAATAATTGTACTACACTACACTTCGTGACACTACGCTAACGTGTCGCCTCGAAGAATGCGTCTTTATGTTTATAGAAATTTGAGATGTAGGGAAAACCGCATCAGTGCTTGAGCCTGAGTTCAGTCGCTTCACCTGTAAAAATAACTATAGGGATATTTTTTGTTACCAGATAGATCATCACAAAGCTAAAAATTTGATGCTATGCAATTTCCAAAGTTTTTTCGGTTTCTGCGTCAAGTCAGTATTTATGCAATTGCCACCTTTCTAGGAAGCGTTGTGGCGTTTGGCGCTTACCGTGTATCGCCATCTCAGGCTGCTCCTGTCCCCAAGGAAGTTGCTCTTACTCCCGGGGCATCAGAGCTAGTAGCGCAAAGCAGTATTTCTAGAATTCCCAATACGGCTGCAACTGGCAGTTTTGTCACCGCAGCGGTGAATCGGGTAGGAGCGGCAGTAGTCAGGATTGATACCGAGCGCACAGTCAACCGTAACATCGATCCGTTGTTTGACGACCCCTTCTTCCGGCGTTTTTTTGGTGAAGAGTTGCCTAGAGGGCCGATGCAAGAGCGCCTACGCGGTCAAGGCTCTGGTTTTATTATTGACAAGAGTGGGATTATTTTGACAAATTCCCATGTGGTCAATCAGGCGGATAAGGTGACTGTCACCCTCAAGGATGGACGCACCTTAGAAGGGAAGGTACAAGGTGCCGATTCGGTAACGGATTTGGCAGTGGTCAAGATCGATGGAGGCAGCGACTTACCCGTGGCACCCCTGGGAGATTCTAACGAAGTGCAAGTGGGTGACTGGGCGATCGCAGTCGGTAATCCCTTAGGATTGGATAACACCGTTACCTTGGGAATTATTAGTACCCTCAAGCGCTCCAGTGCTGCTGTGGGGATTCCTGACAAGCGGTTGGATTTCATTCAAACCGATGCAGCGATTAATCCGGGGAACTCCGGCGGACCACTGTTAAATCAACAGGGTGAAGTGATTGGTATCAACACGGCAATTCGTGCTGACGCAATGGGGATAGGCTTTGCGATTCCAATTAATCAAGCCAAAACAATCTCTATCCAGCTGGCGCGGGGGGAAAGAGTTGCTCATCCCTATCTCGGCGTTCAAATGGCAACCCTGACGCCCCAAGTCGCTGCTGAAAATAACAGTGACCCCAATGCTCCTTTACAGGTACCAGAAATCAACGGCGTCCTAGTCGTGCGAGTGTTGCCAAATACCCCAGCTGCTAAAAGTGGAATTCGCCGGGGCGATGTGATTTTGGAGATTGAGGGGCAACCCGTGAAGACTGCCGCCGAGTTGCAGAGAATTGTCGAGAATAGCCATGTTGGTCAGGTTCTACAGATGAAGGTGCAGCGTGCCAACCAATCAACATCCATCAGCGTCCGCGCTGGTGAATTGCAAGAACAGTCTTAATTAGTGCTGAGGACTGAGAGGTAAGGACTTAGGATTGAGTGAGTTAAAAGTAAAAAGGAATAGAGAAGAGAATATTCTCTTCTCTATTCCTTTGTAATGCCTGCAACTTTTTCTTGGACTCCCTTTTTAAAGAGGAGAGAAAGTTGCACACTCTCTCCTCAGTTTTCGGTACTTATGACTCTCTAGTCCTCGTCGTCCTCAAAGTCGTCAACATCGTCAACATCGTCAACAAGGTCGTCGTCATCATCGAGAACTGGAGAGACAGCGCCACCTATTCCATAAGTAGGTCGCTCTTCAAATCCGAGTCCTGGGCTGTAAGCCCGAGCGGTTCGGTCATCCAGCACCACGTCCAGCGCATCCTCCTCAACATCGAGTCCGTTACCGAAGCCAGATGCTAACAGATCAACTTCTGAGCTGATGCTGTCCTCATAGGCATTGAACCCGGTTCCTGCCGGAATCAGTCGCCCAATGATCACATTCTCCTTCAGACCGCGCAGCCAGTCAGATTTGCCTTCAATTGCAGCTTCGGTGAGAACCCGCGTCGTTTCTTGGAACGATGCCGCAGAAATAAAGCTATCTGTATTCAGCGATGCCTTGGTAATCCCCAGCAACATCGGCGTATATTGCGCCGGTGCGCCGCCAGTAATTGCCATTGCTTCATTCACTTGCTCAATCTGCCGCAGTTCCACCAACTCTCCAGGGAGCATCGTGGTATCGCCGCCATCATCGACCCGCACTTTCGAGGTCATCTGGCGCACAATCACCTCAATATGCTTATCAGAAATATCAATTCCCTGAGATTGATACACCGATTGCACTTCATTTACCAGGAAAGTTTGAACCTTCTGCAACGCCATCAGCGCCGCTTCGTAGACTCCCATCGTTTCCCGGTAATGCTCAAAGAAAATCTCTAGAATCTCATGGGGATTGGCAGGACCATCGGTTAGCGCTTCCGCAGTCTCTACAACCATGTCATCTCCCACAATGACGTTCTGTCCAGGGCCAAGGGGATAGTCAGCCACGACGCCGTCTGACTCGATGACTTTAATCTCCTCTGCGTCCTGCTGATCTCCGTAAACGACCTGAGCCGTTCCCGCACGTCGTGCCAAAATACACGCTTCTTTTGGCTTCCGTGCCTCCAGCAGTTCTTCAATACGCGGTAAACCTTGGATGATATCTCCGGTTTTCGCCCGTTCAAAGACTAGCAGCACCAAGTTATCGCCCCGTTGCACCAAGTCTCCATCATCGATATGTAGGACGGCTCCGGAAGACACGCGATAAGGACGTGCCAGACGCATCTGGATCGAATCCTCCAAGATGGCGGAAATTTGACCGGACTCTGGGGCAACGACGCCAGTGGCAATCTCAGTCCCTGCTACTAACAGCGCTCCTACTTTTACGGTGGGTTTAGCGCCTTTCGTGTCAACATTAATCCGGTCAGTATCCCGAACCAGCAGCACCCGGCGGATCGAGGCTTCTCCAGAGCGAATCCCCCGGACTTCTCCGGCATCCTTACACTGAATTTCCGTGCGAGCCACAACGGCTCCCGGCTCGATCTGCTGACCGTCAGTTACCATAATCCGCGTATGCGTACTGCCAGAAAGCGGATCTGCCGCCGTATCGCGACGAATCACCAGGGATTCCGAAACCAAGAGCTGTAAACGCATCTCTGAAGTCCGAGGCGAAAGTTCAGAAGTTACGGCTGAAAGCGCGGAGCTTTCGTCGTCGTCGTTGTCTTTTGCCTCAACTCCCTTCCCTTCAATTGGCAACAACTCGATATCTGCTGCCAGTAGCTCCAAAGCACCAAGGCTCTCGGAACTGCTTTCACCCTCGGTTCCATAGCCAATTTCTAGCACCAATTGCGTCCGCAGCAGTTCCAGCCCTCCAATGGACTTCACGCGCTCCCCATCTTTATAAGGAAGCCGCTGTACTGCTCGCAGCTCAATCTTGTAACGTCCTCTGCCCGAAATAGAAGCTTGAGATGGTACGCTCGGCTCATCCGGAACGTGAAACTCAGTTACCGGACGCAGCAACAATGCAGGACCTTCAGGGGTTTCCACAAATTCGGTATAGCGCAACTCGCTAACCGTCAGCCCTGGCATAACTTCCTGTCCCGGATAGAACAGGGACCCATCTGTTCCCATTACTGCTTCTGGGTCATCGACCAAATGCAGTTCACCGGGCTTAATCACGATTTCCCGTAGGATATCGTTTTTCTGGGTTACTTCCACTATGCCAGCCGTTTGACAGAAGATATCTTTGACGACTTCTGTCATTGCTTCTACATATTGACCATCTTCCACTTGCAGGAGTGAGATATCCTTGTTCACTTCATGGGATTCTTCTGGAATCCACAGCAAGGTGCCGCCTTTGATGACTTCGTATCCTTGTTTTGCCTTGGCTTTTTTGGCAACTTCCACACCGGCGTATTTGATAATTCCGCCGGTCTGGGTGTTATAACGATCGTCAATTAAGTCGGCTACTACCTGGTGGTTTTGCACTTTTGTCCCTGGGGTTGCCTTCAGGGAAAAGCGCTGATTCTGGGCAGTATAAATTACATAGTGGTCGCGCCCTTGAGTCGCTTCCATTCGCACCCGTGCTTGGTCTAGCAGAACGCTAGCGGTGATAATTTCAATTTCTCGTCCCCGCGAACCAGCGTCATCAGCTTTTAGCCGGACAACACCGCCATGTTCGCTCACCAACTTAGTTTCTGCGAGTACGTCGTTGCGATTCACCAGTTTACCGTTCTGCACGACGGCTTCGGCACCTGGAGGTAGGTTATAAACTTCTCCAGACAAAATCCACAACAAACCACCCCGTGCCGCAATCCGGGTGGTGTTCCCTTGGCGGTCGGTTTTTTCTTCTGGAAGCAGACCTTCAAACTTCACTTCGCCTGCCAGGTCAGTGGTAACGTCTTTGGCGGCTTTTTCTGTATGAGCGCGAGTGGAAGAAGCGATCGCGACTTCACCCAATAGCTGTTCTGCCGTTACTGTACTGCCATTGACACAGTACAGGGTGGAGTTTTGAGTCAGCGGAATCGAGATTTGCTGCTGAGTGCTGTCTACTGGATCGAGAATCAATTCCGCATTGGTCGACTCCACCAGCAAAGCATCTTCCCCGTGCCGCGTCCGCAGTCCTCGCGTCCGCATCCCTCGGCTAAAGCGCACTTTGGCGGTCATTGGGGCACGGACTTGTCGCGCGACTTCGCCGGTAAAGACGCCGCCAGTGTGGAACGTCCGCATGGTAAGCTGGGTGCCCGGTTCCCCAATCGACTGAGCGGCAATAATTCCTACCGCTTCCCCCAGATCCACGAGATGTCCGTGAGCGAGGCTCCAGCCGTAACAATGTTGACACACGGAACGGGCCGCTTCGCAGGTCAAGGGCGATCGCACGAAAACTTCTTCTATCCCAGCCTTAACAATGTTTAGCCCCATGTCTTCTGACATCGGCTGATTGCGCGGCATTACAACTTCCCCAGTGGTGGGATGAACCGCATCTTCTACTAAAACGCGACCTAGCAGGCGATCTGACAAAGGAATCAGCACCCGATCGTCCGAAGTCATGCTGCGTAAGCGAATCCCCCGCTGGGTGCCGCAGTCCACTTCCCGAACAATCACATCCTGAGACACATCGACTAGGCGGCGGGTAAGATAGCCGGAATCTGCTGTACGTAAAGCGGTATCTACTAATCCTTTCCGCGCCCCATAAGACGAGATAATGTATTCCGTGACGGTCAAACCTTCCCGGAAATTCGTCTTAATCGGCAGACCAATAATCTCGCCCTGGGGGTTTGCCATCAATCCACGCATTCCCACCAACTGACGCACCTGAGAAATATTTCCCCGCGCCCCGGAAAACGCCATCATATAGACCGAATTCAGGGGATCTTTTTGTCTAAAGTTGCGAACCACCTCATCCTTGAGGGCTTCACTGGTACTATTCCAGGTATCGATAACCTTTTGGAAGCGCTCCACCTCAGTGATTTCACCCCGCGTGTAGCGTGCTTCTGTGGAGCGAATTTCAGTTTCGGCAGCGTCCAGTAACTGCCGCTTGGAATCCGGCACCTGCAAGTCATCCACACTAATTGAGACACCCGCTTTAGTCGCGTAGTGGAAGCCCAAATCTTTCAGACGGTCTGCCATTTGGGAGGTGCGGGCACTACCAAAATTGGTAAATGCCCAGGCAACCAGTTTCTTCAGTTGCCCTTTGTCCACCATCCGATTATGAAAAATATTTTTGATTTCTGGTTGCTCTGCCATAAGTTAGGACTGAGGTATAAGGACTGTTAGCGTAGCGGCGCTCTACTCGCAGAAGAGTATTTAAAGAAGACTGAGCGATAAGGAGTCTTCGCATAGTGGCATTCAACTCGCGGACTGAGCGAACACAGAACAAGCGAACACAGAAAACCGGAGCGAGGACGTGAGTGAGTAGGAAAGTCAAAACTTTTTGCCCAGCCCTCAATCACTCAGTCCTCAGCACTGATCTATATTGCCAATGCCTCTTGAATCGTCTTATTGTAGATAATCCGACCGGGCGTCGTCCGAATGTATTGGGTCAAGACATTCCCTTCCTTGTCTTCCCGCACTCGGCGGAAGTTGTAGGTTCTCCAAACGGTGCCATCAGCTAGGGTTTCCACTTTTTCCGGCTCCGCATCCGGTTTATCATTCTCTACCAACCCGTCAAAGCGCACCCAGATGTAGGCGTGTAAATCTACCGCCGACTGCTCATAGGCTAAAAGCACATCATCCAAGCTGGCGAAATAACCTCCAGCTCCCTTAGTTGCTGCTGGGTTTTCTGCCGTTAGGTAATAGCAGCCCAATACCATATCTTGACTAGGCGTTACAATGGGTCGTCCCGTCGCTGGAGAGAGGATGTTATTAGAAGCCAGCATCAGTAACCGTGCTTCTGCCTGAGCCTCCAAAGAAAGCGGTACGTGAACCGCCATCTGATCGCCGTCGAAGTCCGCGTTGAACGCCGGACATACCAACGGGTGCAGCTGAATTGCTCGACCTTCCACCAGAATTGGTTCAAACGCTTGAATCCCCAAACGGTGAAGCGTTGGTGCTCGGTTCAGCATCACCGGATGACCGGCAATGACTTCCTCTAGCACGTCCCACACAGAGGCATCCCCGCGCTGAATCAGCTTCTTAGCTGCCTTGATATTATTGACCAGTCCGCCGCGAATCAGCCGGTGAATCACAAACGGTTGGAATAACTCAATTGCCATTTCGCGTGGTAAGCCGCATTGGTGGATTTTCAGCTTCGGTCCCACCACAATTACAGAACGTCCCGAGTAATCTACTCGCTTACCCAACAGGTTTTGCCGGAAGCGTCCTTGCTTCCCTTCAATAATGTCCGACAGAGATTTCAAGGGGCGATTATTGGCTCCTACTACTGTCCGTCCCCGACGACCATTATCAATAAGCGCATCCACTGCTTCTTGCAACATCCGCTTCTCGTTGCGGACAATGATTTCCGGTGCCAAGATTTCTTGGAGCCGTGCTAAGCGGTTGTTGCGGTTAATTACCCGGCGATACAAGTCATTCAAGTCAGAAGTGGCAAATCTGCCGCCATCCAGCTGCACCATTGGACGCAAATCTGGTGGAATTACCGGAATCACCGACAGCACCATCCACTCTGGCTTAGAACCAGTCGCGATGAAGTTGTCAATCACTCGCAGGCGCTTAATTAGTTTCGCCCGCTTCTGACCCTTAGCATTGGCAATTTCCTCTCGTTGGGACTCAGCCTCTGCTTCCAAATTAATGTCCTGCAAGAGACGTTGTAGTGCCTCAGCACCGATTCCCACCTCTACGCCTTGCAGGGTAGAATCTTCGCTATAGAGCTGCTCCTCAATCTCCAGCCACTGATCTTCCGTCAGCAACTGCTTGTAACTGAGACTCTCCACATTGCCGGGACTCAGTACTACATAGGCATTGAAATAGACAATCTGCTCCACATCCCGCAGGGGCATATCTAGCAGAATCGACATATAGCTGGGAATGCCTTTGAGATACCAGACGTGAGCCACAGGTGCCGCCAGCTTAATGTATCCCATGCGGTGACGACGCACTCGCGATTCTGTCACTTCCACGCCGCAGCGTTCGCAGACAATACCCCTGTGGCGCACCCGCTTATATTTGCCGCAGTGGCATTCCCAATCTTTTGCCGGACCAAAAATGCGTTCGCAGAAAAGGCCATCCATTTCTGGCTTGAGCGTCCGGTAATTGATCGTTTCGGGTTTTGTGACCTCACCCACCACTTGACCATTGGGCAGGTTTCTTTGCCCCCAGTCCTGAATTCGCTTTGGCGATGCCAGAGCAATTTTGACGTAGTCAAACCGCTGTTCTAGCTGATGTCTCATCTGTCGCTGCGCTCCAATTAAAAATTAAAAATGAAAAATTAAAAATTTCTAATTTTTAATTTTTCATTTTTCATTGATTAAACTTCGTCTTCTTCCAGTTCCTCGCGGCTGAGAGATTCATAGGTGGGTCGCGTCGGCGTCCGGCGATTTGACACATCCGCCATCAAGTCAACCTCTACGTGTCCCGTGGTTCCGTCCTCAGTCGTCTCCACCTTATGGACGGCAATATCTAAACACAGAGATTGCAGTTCTCGCATTAACACCTTGAATGACTCTGGTGTTCCTGGTCGTGGAATCGCCTTGCCTTTCACGATCGCATTCAGCGCTTCGTTCCGCCCCTGCATATCGTCGGATTTCACCGTCAGCAACTCCTGCAAAATGTAGGCAGCGCCAAAAGCCTCCAGCGCCCACACTTCCATTTCGCCAAATCGCTGTCCGCCCTGTTGTGCTTTGCCTCCCAAGGGTTGCTGAGTGACCAAAGAGTAGGGTCCCGTAGAACGGGCGTGGATCTTGTCGTCTACCAGGTGCACCAGCTTCAGCATGTATGCCTTGCCCACAGTAATCGGACGGTCAAAGGCTTCTCCGGTACGCCCATCAAAGACTCGGAGCTTTCCAGCTTCATCAGGGTTAAACAGCCAGTTCTTCCCGGTCTTCTTCCTCGCCTCCTCCAACTTGCCATGCACCGACTCGCGGCTTTTTTCCGCTCCGTGCATTTCGTCGAAGGGAATCACTTTGAAGCGGACATTTAAGTTCTCACCAGCCCATCCCAGCAAGCACTCAAAAACCTGCCCCACATTCATCCGTGAGGGCACTCCGAGTGGGTTCAGCACAATGTCCACGGGCGTCCCATCTGGCAGGTAAGGCATATCTTCGGCAGGCAATATCCGGGAAATAATCCCTTTATTACCGTGCCGTCCCGCCATCTTGTCGCCCACTTGGATTTTGCGCTTCTGTGCGACGTAGACACGCACCACCATGTTTGCTCCGGGGGGCAGTTCGTCGCCCTGTTCGCGGGTGAAGACGCGCACGTCTACCACGCGCCCTTTCTCTCCATTGGGCACTCGCAAGGAGTTGTCCCGCACATCCCGCGCTTTTTCACCGAAAATTGCCCGCAGCAGTTTCTCTTCCGGTGGCTGGTCGGATTCCCCTTTCGGCGTCACCTTTCCTACCAGAATATCCCCGGCTTCTACCCAGGCTCCAATTCTGATAATCCCGGTTTCATCCAGGCTTCGCAAGCTATCCTCACCGACATTAGGAATTTCCCGCGTAATTTCTTCGGGTCCTAGCTTGGTTTGTCGCGCCTCGATTTCGTACTTCTCAATGTGGATGCTGGTGTAGACATCGTCGTAAACCAGCCGTTCGCTGATTAAGATCGCGTCCTCGTAGTTGTAGCCTTCCCAGGGCATATACGCTACCAGGATATTCTGCCCCAAAGCTAGTTCGCCCCCTTCGGTAGCAGAACCATCCGCAAGTACCTGTCCGGCAACGATGCGATCGCCTTCATACACCAAGGGTCGCTGATTCAAGCAGGTATCCTGGTTTGAGCGCTGATACTTCTGCAACTCATACTCGATCTGCGGTCCGTTAGGTTCCCCGGTCTCGTCGAAACTCCGCACGGCGATCCGTGTCGCATCCACAAAGGTGACTTCCCCATCGTACTTGGCGACTACCACCATCCCGGAGTCCCGCGCTGCCTGGGCTTCCAAGCCAGTTCCCACTAAGGGTCGCTCTGGCTTCAACAACGGCACTGCCTGCCGCTGCATGTTCGATCCCATCAACGCCCGGTTGGCATCGTCGTGTTCCAAAAAAGGAATCAACGATGTGGCAACCGAAATAATCTGCACCGGCGACACCGCTACATAGTCCACCATGTCAGGTGTCGTGGTGGTGAAATCTTGGCGATATCTCACCGCCACCGATTCTCCTAAGATCCATCCATCCACATCCATCGGGATATCTCCCGGCGCGACTTGCAGATCGTCTTCCTCATCTGCCGTCATATACACCGGCGCTTGTTCCTTGAGTACCCGTCCGTTTTCTACCTTCCAGAACGGCGTCTCTACAAATCCGTAGGCATTCACCCGCGCATGCGTCGCCAAAGATCCGATCAATCCCGCGTTCGGCCCTTCTGGCGTCTCAATCGGGCAAATTCGTCCGTAGTGGCTCGGATGAATATCCCGCACGGCGAACCCTGCCCGTTCCCGCGTTAGTCCTCCCGGACCTAACGCTGAGAGTCGCCGCTTGTGGGTCAGCTCCGCTAAGGGATTTGTCTGATCCATAAACTGGGACAACTGGGACGAGCCGAAAAATTCCTTAATCGCCGCCACCAAAGGTTTCGGGTTTACCAAAGAAGCAGGTGTTAGGGTTTCGGCATCCGAAACGGTCATTCGCTCCCGGATAATCCGCTCTAAGCGGTTCAAGCCGACGCGCACTTGGTTTTGCAACAGTTCGCCTACCGAGCGCACTCTTCGGTTCCCCAAGTGGTCGATATCATCGGTAATCCCGATGTCATATTCCAAGTTGATCAGGTAGTCTACTGCTGCCAGAATATCGGTCGGGGTCAGCACCCGCACTGTATCCGGCACGGAGAGCCGCAGCTTCTTGTTCAGCTTATAGCGACCGACTCGACCCAGGTCATAACGCTTCGGATCAAAGAAGCGCGATTCCAACAACTGCTGTCCCCCAGAAACCGTCGGCGGTTCACCGGGGCGTAGTTTCCGATATAGCTCCATGAGCGCTTCTTCTTCGGAAAACTGCCCTTCTTTCTCAATGGTCTTCTGGAAATATTCTGGGTGACGCAATGCATCAAAAATCTCGGAGTCCGAAAGCCCTAAGCTCTTGAGTAATACCTGTGCCGACAGTTTGCGCGTCTTATCGATGCGTACCCACACCAAGTCGTTTTTATCGGTTTCAAACTTCAGCCACGCTCCCCGGTTGGGAATCAAGCTTGCTGAGTAGGTACGGCGTCCGTTTTTGTCGGTTTCCGATTTGTAATAAACTCCGGGGCTTCGCACGATTTGGTTAACGATCACCCGCTCGGCACCATTAATAATGAATGTGCCTCGATCGGTCATCAGGGGCAAATCGCCGATGAAGACTTCTTGCTCTTTAATCGTCCCATCTTCTTTATTAATGAGTCGCGTAGGAACGTACATTTGTACGGCATAACTTGCATCCCGACGCTTGGCTTCATCTACATCATACTTGGGTCGCTTGAGTTTGAAGTCTTTGCCTAAGAAATGCAACTCCAGCTTGCCAGTGTAATCGGTAATCGGCGAAAAGCTGTTAAGTTCCTCAATCAGACCTTCTTCCAGGAACCAGCGGAAGCTGGCTCGCTGAATTTCTACCAGGTCTGGCAACATATAAGCAACTGGAGTGGAGGTCTGATTAGTCATGCTTTTCCTCTTGCAAAAGAATTCAGGAATTACCTGTCGTAAGGGTGGGTTTAAGAAGAGTGCTAGTGGGGAGACCCAACTTCCCGATCAACCCGATCGTCTAGGACTCAAAAGTCATCCGTTAGGGGGATGAATGCTAAATTGATTCATCCCCCATCTTTGATGGTTCCGAATTCGTTCTTCATCTTTACATCCTTCCCATCTAGGGGGATGGAATTCGTGCCAAAGTAAGCAGTAGGGGCGAAGTATGCCTCACTCATCCCCAAGGACAAGCGATTCGCAAGAATAAACTGAGCCGTTTAGTCCTTACTAGGAAGGAAGGAAACGTCTCAGGGTTGTTTTTCGTTGGTTTTATAAGCGAACCAGCAGTTCGCTTTGGCTTGTTTGCTCAAAGATAATATTTAGTGCTTCTTTACCAGGTATAAGGACAGTGATTGCAGGGGTATGAAGTCTGTTTAGGGGGAGCGGGCAGCCATCCCAGTGCGATCGCAAGAATTCTGTTCATAGAGGGTCTTTTAAATATTATGTCGCAAATTGACTTTCTTTGTTGACACCTACCTCTAAAGTGGGGTAATGAAAACCAGGTCGGGAGAAAAGAGATTTTCTACCAAAATTTTTTGCTTTCTGGGTCGGGATATCTCTGTCGGGGTTCCCCCTCCCTTCCCGGTGTTTACAGCACCCAGGACAGGTACGGTACACGGGACGCGGCATGGATAAAGGCCCCGATCGTTGGGCACTAAACCGTAGCACAAAGCTGAGGTACGGAAAGTCGAAACAGATTGCAGGCATTCTGGGTGGTTTGCGTTGCTAGAGTCTCTAAAGAGACACCCCTCAGATGGGCAACGCACTCTGCGACATATCGGACGTAGGAGGGTTCGTTACGTTTGCCACGTTTGGGAACGGGTGCGAGGAAGGGGCAGTCGGTTTCAATTAGGAGGCGATCGCTGGGAATTATTCTCGCCGATTCCTGAACCTGAGTGGCGTGTTTAAACGTCACGATACCACTGATACTAATATAGAATCCCAAATCCAAGAATCCTTGCATTTCTTCCGAAGTGCCCCCCCAGCAGTGCATGACGCCCCGCACGGGACCAGTGCGCTTCCAGAAATCTTGCAACAGTTCGTGCATGGTCGCGGCAGCATCCCGGCAGTGAATAATTACAGGCAAATCAAGTTGCTGCGCGATCGCTAGCTGTGCTTCAAAAACTACTTTTTGCCGCTCCCTATCTTCAGCTTTATAAAAATCCAGACCGATTTCGCCAATTGCTACCACTCGATGGTCAGAACTAGCCAGCGAACGTATTTGTTCGGCAGTCTCTGATGTCCACTTCTCGGTATCTAGGGGATGTAACCCCACGGCGAAGTAAAGTTCTGGAAATCGGTTTGCCAGGGCTTGAATGCTTGAAAACTCCGCAGGTTCCACACACGAATGTACCAGTCGAACGACACCCGCTTTGCGCCACCGATCCTTAATCTCTTCCAGATCGGACTGGAAGAGATCGAAGTTTATATGGACATGGGTATCGAACAACTGTATCTGTTCAGTCATTGGTCATCAAGAATTAGGTAGCGGGTAACGGGTAGTGGAAGTTCTACCGATTACCGGCTCCGATAAACAACTGACTGCTGGCTAGTGACAAGCGGCTAGCCGCTAGGAAGCAGAAGCATCCGACGAAGCCGGGGATGAAGTTTCTGGCTGGGGCTGCGTGCGTTTGAGAGCCTTGGCGAGATTGGATTTTTTACGGGCACCGTTGTTGGTATGCAACACCCCCCGCTTTACCGCTTTGTCAATCTTGCTGTAAACCTCTGACATCCGCCGCTGTACTTCTTGCAGCGATTCCGCAGTGGGATTGGCTGCGTGGGTTTGGACGGCTGCAAGATAATTCTTCATCAGCGTTTTTACGGCTGATTTGTAGGTCTTGTTACGCAGCCGGTTGCGTTCGGCTACTTGGACTCGCTTTAGGGCTGACTTAGTATTGGCCACAGTCGTTGAGGAAAACTCTGTACGGTTAACAAACAGAACTAGATAGATTAATATACCATCTCTCCATAAATTATAGCGATCCCTTGAAAAATCCAGGTTAAGCTATAGAAACGAGTACAGGTAGTAGGCTGCCTCATCTCAACGGATGAGGATAGTGATATACCTGAACTCAGGCGGGTAATTCCTAGATGGTGATTCCGACTCCATGCTGCGAATCATTACTCAGGTAGCTGAGGCAAGAACTGAACTGCGGCGTATCTGCGATCGCACCCATGACGACCAGATTGTTCATAAAGAGGCAACTGTTCGGGAAGTCTTACAGGCTGTGAAGCGCCAGGGCGACAAAGCCCTGCTGCACTACACGGCTGAATTCGATCGACAAACTTTAAATTCCGAACAGCTGCGCGTTAGTGGCTCAGAACTGGATGCTGCCTATCAACAGGTGTCCAAGGAGTTACTCAACGCAATTCAACTGGCACGTCAACAAATAGAAGCATTCCACCGGCAGCGCGTCCCGAAATCTTGGGTTCAATTTGGGGACGATGAGATTGTTTTGGGGAAGCGTTACACGCCGGTAGACCGAGCAGGGCTTTACGTTCCTGGCGGTCGAGCATCCTATCCAAGTACGGTATTGATGAACGCCATCCCTGCGAAGGTGGCGGGTGTACCAAGAATTGTCATGGTGACGCCACCAGGGCAAGAAAAAACGATTAATGCAGCGGTGCTAGTAGCAGCCCAAGAAGCTGGGGTGCAGGAAATTTATCGGATTGGGGGCGCTCAAGCGATCGCGGCTTTGGCTTATGGCACCGAAACCATTCCGAAGGTAGATGTCATCACTGGTCCCGGTAATATCTACGTCACCCTGGCGAAAAAGCTCGTTTATGGCACTGTGGGGATTGACTCCCTGGCAGGACCTTCTGAGGTACTGATTATTGCCGATGAAAACGCCAATCCTGTCTATGTAGCGGCAGATATGTTGGCGCAGGCGGAACACGATCCGATGGCAGCGGCAATTCTCCTGACGACAGAAGCCGGGTTGGCAAAGAAAGTACAGCTAGAAGTAGAACGTCAGTTGGAAGATCATCCGCGACGGCTACTCACCGAGAAAGCGATCGCTCATTACGGTTTGATTGTGGTAGTTGACTCTCTGTTAGTTGCTGCCGACCTCTCCAACGAGTTCGCCCCCGAACACTTGGAACTCGAAGTCCAAGAACCCTGGGATCTGCTGGAAAAAATTCGCCACGCCGGTGCTATCTTCTTGGGTTCTTCAACGCCCGAAGCTGTGGGAGACTACTTAGCAGGACCGAATCATACGCTGCCTACCTCCGGCGCTGCCCGTTATGCTTCAGCACTGGGAGTGGAAACGTTTCTGAAACACTCCAGTCTGATTCAATACTCGCCCACAGCGCTCCAGAAGCTTGGCAATGCTATCCAGATACTTGCCCAAGCCGAGGGTTTGCCTTCCCACGCTGACTCCGTGCGGCTGCGAATCGAGAAGAGGTCTGACGAATAACGAAAATAAGGAGATTTTGGGGTGCTAAAAATTATTCTGGTGGCTCTCGACAGTTCAGAGCTTTCGGAGGCAGTGATTCATTCCCTGGAAGAACTCCAACTACAGCCAACAACCAAAATCATCCTTTCCCACGTCATTCCTTCTTCAGGGTCTGAGGTAGAAATTGCTGTTGACAAGCCCCATTCTTCTTCGGAGGATCTGCCTTATCGACAGATAGAAAAGGAGATGGAATCTTATCAGGCTGCTTTACCCTGCCACAGCGAACTAGAAATCGTCACTGGCGACCCCGCTGAAGAAATTATCCGGCTTGCGAATATTTATCAAGCTGACTTAATTGTGATTGGCAGTCGGGGTTTAACGGGTTTGAAGCGAATTATAGAGGGGTCTGTCAGCAGCCAAGTTGTTGCTGATGCCCCTTGTTCGGTGCTGGTAGTGAAGCAGGCATAAAAATTAGGATCAAACGGGATTCCAGGGAGTTAATTAAGTAGATTCTCCAACAAAGCAATTAGTCAGGCAAAGCCCTCGCTTTTTAGCATTGTGAACGAACTCAAAAAAACCTAAGTACAACGGCAGCTTTTCTTGAGAGATACTCCGATGCGATCGCCACTAGGAACGCAAGAGCCATCTCTTATGCTTCCATTGTGTTGATATATCCTATTGACATGGACTTTACAGAAGCCATCTCCATCCTCATGGCGAGTATATTTACCCCTGCAATGACACACTGTTTTGTGGGTATAGCTCCACTCAGGTAAGGGATTGTAGATGGCGTATTCATTGGTATATATCTGAGTGCCTGCTGCAATGGTTGTTTTGATGAGTGGCTCAATAGTCGTTTGCTGGACATGGCAAGCATCAAAATGGCAAGCTCCCCAACCCTCGCAGCAATTTAGGCACCGAGGTGCGGTTGTCGGTATTTCCCGATGTCAGTACAAAGCCCGTGAACCTCGCCTTGTCGTTAACCACGATATGCAGCTTGAAACTAAAGAACCAATCAACAGAAGTCTTACCGCGAGCTGCCGGATGCGGCGATTGTGGCAGTCTTATAAGACTGGTGGAATCTATGAAGCTGATGCCGCTACAGGTACACCCAGCAGGAACGTAGGTAGGCACATAATGACAGTAGAGCACTGGGTATCCCCTCAACAAACCTTCGGTAAATGACAGACCCAGAAAAGCATCCAGCCACTGAGGCTGCACCTTCTGTTGATAGTAGGCTTTAAAATTGCGGTAACCCGACTGATAAGAAGCCAATCAGAATCGTCATGGTTTTGCTCAAGCATAGACGACGTGGTCGCTTCGGTTATTGCAACCCATTACTAAGGAGTTGGGGATAAAGAAAGTGGTTCAAAGGTTTAGCAGAAGTCATCAGGCCAGCAGAACATTTGTTCTAGACCAAACAGGGGCAAGCAGAGGGATGAGAATTTAGCACTTTCAGCGTATCTGTTCTGCCCCTTTCTCATCCCGAACTGAGGTTTTTTGGCTTCTTCGCGAACCGTATTGGAAGCTGCCTCGGCAACCGCTCGTAAGTAGTCAGAACTGACTGCCCAAGAATCATCTGGGCTTAAAGATACAACACAGTTGGGAACTAAAACGAGTCTACGCTGTTCTACCTGTTTGAGGATTGCCTATGCGGTGAAAGCGGTTTAAAGCTTGTAGCTGAAAACAGCGATCGCTTTTTTGAAAAATATTGATTAATTACGGAAAATACTCATTAATTATAAAGTAACAATAAAGAAATATCACTATTTATTTAAAGCTATCAATAAGTTACGTATAAACCCTGATATTTAAATTTTGATTAAATATGAATTTCATCTATTGCTATATAAATTTATTATAAAACCTCAGTAAAAATACCTTGATTTAAATTAGAAACTAGCGAAAAACCTTGTTTTAATTAGGTAAATAAATTAAGTAAAACCCTCATCAGTAGAATTATGAAGCAGCCATAAAGAGCGCTGGCATTTTATTTAAAGATATCGAGAAATTACTGAAACCCTATTGTGGCTCAAGGGAGCCACTGATATATTGCGTACATCAGCTGAGCGTGAAGTAAGCAGAGCTAAAGAAAAAGCCTTATCTACAAACGCCAATTAAATCTTGTGTCTTACAGGGAGATTTCACCGATGAAAGTAACTTCATTTTTACCTTCTGTTTTAGCAGCAGCTGGCATTGCTATTACATCCTCTTTTCTAGTACCAACCTCTGCACAAGCCTTCGGCATATCTTTTGATTCCACCAGTCAATCTACTGAAAATACTGGCGCATCAGCTTTTGTAGAATTCGGTTTTACTCAGGAAGGAGACAACGTTCTGCTTGAGCTGGATATCACCAACACTACTGGTGAGATACCTCCTTTCGGTGCTGGAGCCGAGACGTCTAAACTGACAGGTTTTGCGTTTGATCTCCTGCCAGGTTTGTCCGTAGTTAGCAACTCCTACACAGGCAGCAGTTTCTTCCCTACACTGTTACAAAACGTTAACTTTACCCCTTTTAGTAATCAGGTCGGTAACTTTAGCGTTGCTGTTGCTGATAACAACAACTTTGAAGGTGGCAATGCTAATAATGCCCTTCCTGAGGGTGCCAGTACGCTTGTCAGCTTTTTATTGAGTGGTACAAACCTCGTTGCTGCCACACTTGAAAGCCAATTCCTGGCTGGATTTCAGAATAACACCCTTCAGGCGGCAGTTCGCTTCCAGCAGGTGGATGGTGAGGGGAGTGACAAATTGCTAGGCGGAACTATCGTCGGTGGCGGCGATGATGGCGGCGATAACGGTGGCGGCGATGATGGCGGCGATAACGGCGGCGGCGACGACGGTGGTGACAACGGCGGCGACGATGGCGGCGGTGACAACGGTGGTGACAACGGCGGCGACGATGGCGGCGGTGACAACGGTGGTGACAACGGCGGCGACAACGGCGGCGACAACGGTGGCGACAACGGCGGTGACAACGGCGGTGACAACGGTGGCGACAACGGCGGTGATAACGGCGGTGACAACGGCGGCGACAACGGTGGTTCAACAAAGGTACCAGAACCAGGCACTGTGGCAGCTCTAGCCTTAATGGTTGGAGGATTGAGAGTAGTGCGCCGTCGGAAATCTAACTAAACCACTCATTGATTAAATAGTCATTGTTTCGGTAAGCGATGGGGGTTGGAAGTTTAGTTGAACTTCCAACCCTAATTTTTGCTAACAAGGTGCTTCTGTATCGGTGGCACTGTAATTTGGATAATGAATGGCGATTTTGGCGACTTTTATACAGATTTTAGTTATAACCGAATTGTCAATTAAGGGGCTAACGTTCTATGTTCTCCAAGGAGAAAAAATTTAAAAGTGGCTTTGAGAGGAAGCTAGAAGAACTGTTTGGGTTAGACTTGCGATCGCTCGCTTTGTTTCGCATCGGTCTAGCGTTGCTGCTCCTTACCGATCTGGTTAAACGTTCCCAGGATCTCAAAGCTCACTACACGGATTTTGGAATCCTTCCTCGCGCCCCACTGATTGAACAATTCTTAAATCCTTGGTTCTGGTCAGTCCATTTACTCAGTGGTCAAGCCTTATTTCAAAGTTTTCTATTCTTATTTGCTGGATTTATTGCCTTTTCACTGTTAATCGGTTATCGAACAAGATTTGTCACCATCGTCTCCTGGGCACTCTTGGTTTCCCTTCATAGTCGAAACTCGATGGTACTCAGTGCTGGAGACATCGAATTTCGCTTGTTGCTATTTTGGGCAATGTTTTTGCCGTTAGGGGCTTGTTATTCGGTGGATAGCGCCCTTAATTCATCCTCAAAAGCTTTGCCAGAGCGCATTTTGTCCGGTGCAACGGTCGCCTTGACACTACAAATCTGTTTTGTCTACTGGTTTACATGGGCGCTGAAGTCCGATCCGATCTGGTGGAAAGAAGGCAGCGCCGTTTATTATGCCTTGAGCATCGATCAGTTTGCCACCCCTATCGGTCAATTCTTCTTAGGATTTCCGCCGCCACTGCTCGTCTTTTTAACCTACACCACGCTGGGGATTGAGTTATTAGGGCCATTTTTACTGTTCATCCCCATCCGTACTAGCTTTTTCCGCTTGTGTGCGGTGGTGACATTTATCCTGTTACATCTCGGTTTTGGACTAGGACTAACGCTGGGTCTTTTTCCGTTTATCAGTGCGATCGCTTGGCTGGTTTTCATCCCTAGCGAGTTTTGGAATAGGATTTCCCAGCGCCTGCAAACTCCGGAATGTCAGGGACTCAAAATCTACTATGACGGAGAGTGTGGTTTCTGCAAAAAGACCGTATACCTGCTCCGCACCTTCTTAGTATTACCAGGAACGCCACTACTTTTAGCTCAGGATGACCCGGAAATTTTCGCGGACATGAAAACTCACAATTCCTGGGTAGTGGTCGATTGGGAAGGATACAAACATTTCAAATTTAAAGCGATCGCCTACGTCTGTCACCTATCACCCTTACTTCGACCTCTGAGTCCCTTGCTGGAATGGCGTCCTGTCTTGTCTGCGGGTACGAAAGTCTACGAAGTTATTGCTAACAATCGCCGCGCCGCCTCTAAAGCCACGACTCTTTTAAAGTTTCGCCCCCAGGAAGTGCGTTCTTCGTGGTTAACGAATATCATCGCCTTCCTCTTATTGATTTGCGTAGCTTTGTGGAATCTCAGGACAATTGCTCCCTCTATCTTTAAGCTGCCAAGCGTAGTTAATTGGATAACTCTTGTACTGAGATTAGACCAGAAATGGAGTATGTTTGCCCCCTATCCACTTAAAGATGATGGTTGGTATGTCATTCCAGGTCAGCTTAAAGATGGTACTGAAATAGATGTTTTTAAAAATGGCACACCTATAAGTTGGGAAAAACCACGTCTTGTGTCTGCGACTTATTCAAACGAGCGTTGGCGCAAATACATGATGAATATTTGGAGCAAGGAGAATTCCAAGTATCGTCTTTACTATGGGCGATATCTTTGCCGCAACTGGAATACTCAGCACCAAGGGTCACAGCAGCTTGACACCTTTTCTATTTACTTTATGCAAGAAAATACCCTATCAAATTATCAAACCCCAACGGTAAAAAAGGTTCGTATTTGGAAGCATTCCTGCTTTAAGACATCTTCAGAAGATAACTAAGCTGATGTGCATTTCGATGCGTTTTTTTCGTCGCCTATAATATTGGCAGTATTCTACGTTTACCTGAATTTATTTAGACCTTGAAGGGTACAGCTACCAAAACGTAGCCTGAGGGAGACAAGCTAATTATTTGCCGGTCAATTAACCAAAATTGATATTAGACTGCGAAGGCGGTCTTTGTTTGTGTAACCGCAACTTTAGACGTTATTTTCTTGCCGACGTACCCAGCCATTAATAGTGAATCGACTGTCTGCAAAGGCTTTAGAAGGACAAATAACCGGCAGCACTTCATGTAAATAGCGACTTAGAAAAAACACAATGCTGTTGTTCCGAGGTTCAATTGTTTTAAACGAGTCTGACTGTACGTAAAAATTATTTTCAACCTTACTGTCGTAAATCAGTAACTCTCCACCAGAAAAGGGCTTTGGCTCACGATAAAAGTAATAAACATAAGTTAATTCTCTCGTGGCAGTTTCAGGGCTGCCATTATCGTTATGAATTTTGAAATAATTGCCGTCATTGTGGGAAGTTAACTGACTTTCAATATCGGAAACTCTAAAAGAAGGTATTCCTAGTTTTCTGAATACATTTGGGAGAATCGCTTTAATTCGATTGACTACCAATTCAGAAAATTCAGGGAAGTAATAGAGAACCATTGAACGACGATAGTCAACCTCGTTTGTTGAAGTGCTAGTAGAAACAAAGTTTGATTCTTGTTGCCAAACGTGATTAAGTAAGCGGTTCTTTTCCTCTAAGGTTAAGAAATTATCAATTTGCACATATTCAGAAGGTAAAATATTTGGTAAAAAATCTACAGCTTGAGGTGGTGTCTCTTCTATTGGCGGCAAATTTTGTTGCACGTACAGGGGTGGTTCCGTAACGATGCCAACCAAGCGATCGCTCGAAAAAGACAGAGCCGCATGACCCTCATTGATGGGAATCTGAAATAAACAAGAAAATATTGCTTCCTGTTTTTGGGATTGCGCCACAATTGTCTTCAGCAGACTGTGGAGTACGGGTGAATCTGACTTTAGATAAATTGTGTACTCATGTCCTCCGGTTAGAAGAAGCTGAACTTTTATATCCTGGACATTAGGCTGCTGTGGGGCTGATTGCATAAACGTTTCCTCTTCGATGTTGAAAAATTGAAGAAACTATCTCTGGGCTTTCTCCCCAGCTTCAGAGCAATTTTAACCAGTCGATGCGATATATGGACTGGTGCTGACACCCCACAGGATGCAAAAAGCCGAATCATCGCGATAGACAAGCGATAGACAAAAAGAGCGATCGCTTGTCTATCGCTTGCTCACCACTCAAAGTAATTTATTACTAGAGGGGGCGAAGATAACAGCATGAAATTTATGAAATTTTTTGTTCCAGGTCGCCTGTGTTTATTCGGTGAACACAGCGATTGGGCGGGAGACTATCGCCGCCTCAATCCGAATCTACAAAAAGGCTACGCACTGATCGCTGGGACTAATCAGGGACTTTATGCTGAGGTAAAGCCTCATCCAATCTACCTGATTCTTTACACTTCCCTGAGTGATGGCACCCGGAAAATGCTGACTCTGCCGATGGACGCCGAGGTTTTACTTGCCGAGGCTGAAAAAGGTGATTTCTTTAGTTATGCCGCTGGCGTTGCCTACCAGTTTGTGAGTCACTACCGAGTCCGTGGGCTGGAAATCGACAATTACCTGACAGATTTACCCATTCAAAAAGGTCTGTCCTCCAGTGCGGCGCTGTGTGTCCTCGTGGCTCGTGCCTTCAATCGCGTGTATGACTTAAAGATGACCCTCCAAGACGAAATGGAGTTTGCTTATCTGGGGGAGATTACTACGCCTTCTCGCTGCGGACGGATGGATCAAGCGTGTGCTTACGGCGATCGCCCGATCCTGATGGTTTTTGATGGCGATCGCTTTGCTTCACACACTGATGTCGTCGAATTAAAAGTACCCAAAAACCTGTTCTTTGTAATTGTCGATCTCGGTGCTGGGAAAAATACCCAAGAAATACTCAGTAACTTGAATCAGTGTTATCCTTTCGCCAGTAACGAAGTCCAAGAGAATGTCCAAAAATATCTTGGCTCCATCAGTTCTCAAATTACTCAAGAAGCAGTTGACGCCTTGCAAAAAGGAGATGCTGAACAAATCGGTATCTTAATGAAAAAGGCACAAGCCCAATTTGATAAGCATCTAATTCCCGCCTGTCCTGAGCAGTTAACGGCTCCCATCCTGCACCAAATCCTCAATTATGAACCCATTCAGCCGTATATTCTGGGAGGAAAAGGCGTTGGTTCGCAAGGCGATGGTACAGCACAATTTATCGTTAAAGACGAAGAAAGCCAGCAAAAAGTCATTGAAATTATTGAACGGGATTTTCCTCAAATGCAAGGTTTAAAGCTAACAATTCAAGCAGAACGCAAAGTTCGCAAAGCTATAATTCCAGCCGGGGGTTTCGGCACTCGCTTGTTTCCAGCTACCAAGGCGGTGAAAAAAGAATTTTTTCCGATTATCGATCGAGAGGGTCGTGCCAAGCCGGTTATTCTGGCAATTGTGGAAGAAGCCATCAGCGCTGGGATAGAAGAAGTTGGAATTGTGGTTCAAACAGGCGATCGCGCACTTTTTGAGGAGTTTTTCAAATCTCCACCGTCAGCAGAACTTTTCAACAAATTATCGCCGCAAAATCAGGAATATAGCCAGTATCTACAAGAATTAGGCAGCAGAATTACAATTCTGAATCAAGACAAGCCGGAAGGCTACGGTTATGCTGTATTCTGTGCCAAAGAATGGGTGAAAGATGAGCCATTTCTGCTGATGCTGGGCGATCATGTTTACTCGTCGGACACTGAAACTTCATGTGCAGGTCAACTTTTAGATATTTGCGAGCAAGTTAATCAAAGTGTTGTTAGTTTGACTAAGCTTCCCGCAGAAAGCCTTTATAAATCTGGCTGTGTTACAGGCATTTGGCAGGGATCAAACTCAATCCTTTCAGTAACAAAACTTGCAGAAAAGCCCACAATTGAGTATGCACGCCAGCATCTTCGTGTAGAGGGAATGGCAGAAGATCAATTCCTATGTATATTCGGTTTATATGTACTCACACCAAAAATATTTGAATTTCTCGAAAATAATATTAACAACAACTTTCGCGACGAAAAAGGCGAATTTCAGTTAACATCCTGTCTCGACCAATTGCAACAGGAAGAGGGGATGACCGGATATGTTGTCAACGGTAAGTGTTATGACACCGGATTGCCAGATCCCTATCGCCAGACAATGATTGATTTTAGAAATGCAGCGCAGTAATTAAAAGGTGAGGGATCGCACTCTAGCATCTGAACCAGGATAATTGCGATCGCTTATCAGCTGCTCCTCGCTCCCGTTAAAATACAAACTATCTCTGAGGCTAGTGCTGCTGGCGTCAACTCTTGTACTACTGAGAGTAACCGCTGTCTAAACAGTTCTAGCTCTGTCTTAGCGGCTCTTATGGCAACCTCAAGTACGGAAGGTTTGACTGTGTAACGGGTAGCGCAGATTGGTAGCGTTGATGAGCTGAAAGTTTCGTGATACTCGCTGATGCACAGATTTCCCGAAGCAAACCGAACAGAAACCCAAGGATGACCAATCCACAGTTCCTCCCACTGCTCTCTACGATAGGTCACGGCCTCTTCCCACGCTGCTATGTTCTCTAAACCACTACAGCAGGTCGGCTCTATAGCGATATTATCGTTGCAACATAGGACATAGCCTCCAGAAAAAGAACCGATACACTCTAGATCCGGACTCGAAGTAGCCATTTCTAGCTTCTCGAAATATTTTCCCACCAGATGTCTTAGGACAAATGGCTCAACCAATTGGGAAATTGGCACCAGCCAAGAACCAGGACGGATCGGTTCTAGACTTTCGAGTTCCGAATCGGCAAGGCTCTCCTTCCAGTATCGATACCAAGCGTTGGGATTTTCTACTAAGCTACCGCTAGGACAACTCCGTTCGCTCTGAGAATAGTCGCTTGGCGCGAACTCAACCACGGGTATTAGAGTAACCCGATTGCTAAGCGCAACTAATGGCATCACTTAAAAAGCCGCAAGCAATATGTAAATTTACACAACTCAGATGCTCTACATTCAACTACTTAATGCAAGAAGTGACGGATGCCTGTCAACACCATCAATAAACCAAGCTCATTGGCAGCCTTAATCGAATCTTGATCGCGCAGACTGCCTCCCGGCTGAACAATCGCTACAATTCCTGCCGCCGCTGCTGTCCGCACCGAGTCATCGAAGGGGAAGAAACCATCGCTGGCAAGCGTGGCACCTTGGGATTTTTCCCCGGCTTGTTCTAAGGCAATTTTGACTGAACCGACGCGATTCATTTGTCCGGCACCGACACCTAAAGTAGTGCGATCGCGTGTTACAACAATCGCGTTAGACTTGACGTGCTTACAAACCTTCCAGGCAAATAGTAATTCTTCAAGTTGTTCTGGCGTTGGTTGCTTGTCGGTGACGACTTGCCACTGGCTGGCGTTTTCCACCACGTCATCTGAAGCTTGGACGAGGAAACCACCGGCAATAACTTTAACTGTATTTTCTGGCCCAGCCGCCAAGTCTGGCAAAGTCAAAACCCGCACCTTAGACTTAGCCGCCAGAATTTCCTGTGCCTCTGGTTCGCATCCCGGTGCCACAACACATTCTAAAAATGTTTTGGTAAGTGCTGTCGCCGTAGCGGCGTCAATCGGCTGATTTAGCGCCACAATCCCACCGAAAGCCGAAACCGAATCAGCGTTAAAAGCTTTTTCATAAGCCTCTGACAAGCTATTGCCCAAACCTACGCCGCAGGGATTATTGTGCTTGATAATCGTCGCTGCTGGGGTATCGGGAAACTCGGCAATAATCCGCCGCGCTGCTTCCAAATCCACTAAGTTGTTATAACTCAGTTCCTTTCCTTGGAGTTTAGTTGCCGCCGCCCATCCAGAGGCACCTGCGCCAGTTTGATACCATGCAGCAGGTTGATGGGGATTTTCTCCATATCGTAAAGATTGCAACTGTTGTCCAGAAAGCTCGAATTGTGTGGGTAGGGGTGATGTATGTGCCTCTGCCTCTACAGGAGATTGATGGGTGAGATAGGTCGCGATCGCCCTGTCGTACCCCGCCGTATGCTCAAACGCCTCTCGTGCCCTAGCGAGACGGAACTCATAGGACACTTCCCCACCCTGCTGCCGCAATTCCTGCAAGTAGGCATCGTACTGGGTTGGGTTAGACAAAACTGTTAAATGCTGGAAGTTTTTTGCAGAAGCCCTTATCATCGCCGGGCCACCAATGTCAATCTGCTCAATCGCTTCCGGCAACGTTACTCCCTCTTTCGCAATCGTCTGCTCAAAAGGATAAAGATTCACCACCACTAAATCAATCGGGCGAATTTGGTTCGCCTCCAAATCTGCCAAATCTTGGGGCACATCCCGACGCGCCAAAATGCCGCCATGAATTCGGGGATGCAGTGTTTTGACTCGCCCCCCCAAAATCTCCGGAGAACCCGTGTAATCTGAAACTTTTGTCACGGGTAGCCCAGTATCTTTAAGGGCGTTAGCCGTTCCACCACTGCTGATTAAATCAAACTCAAATTCTTCAACCAACTGACGGGCAAAGTCGATTAGCCCGGTTTTATCAGATACACTCAGCAGTGCTAGACGCGCCATAACTTGTAAAGTCCCTCTTTTTCCATTACTTAGGATAAATGCGATCGCCCTCATGCACAAACAGAGAACCCTGCCCTCACGGCATGGGCAGGGTTCTTCATTCAAAGCGAAGTGAGGAGTTTAAGATAACCGCTTGCCTGGTGGCAAGAAAATCGATAGTGAGTGGGTTGCCTCAGCCATGATGCCACGCATTTCTGGTTAAACAGAGGGGTGGAGATCCTAGCGGTAAACCCGTCGTATCGAACGCTAGAACTCTGGATAACAGGTGTTTCCAAGCTAGCGATCGCTACTGCTACTACCCAATTTTGAACAGACCTTGAAGCAATTCCAAATTGGAAATCAGCAGGTAGGCGACTCCCGCACCACCAACTCCACCAATCAGAAAATTACTCGCAAACTCGTTCCAGCCTTCCTGGGTATTGAGGGCGTCTGGAGGACGGGGCGTGGTAATCGTTTTGGTGGGGTTGGGAGGATTGCTGGAAGCATAGAGGGATAGGCAAATCGTCAAAATGATGATTAAGCCAACCGTTGACAGCAAACCCGCCAGGTTTGCGACATCTGTATCGCGCAGGGGACCCAGCTTGGCGAAGGGCCCAATCAGCCAATAACCATGAGCCATGCCAATTTCTAACGCTCGGCGTCCGGGTGACAGCCCTTTGCGATAGGCTGGCAAGTTATTGATGTAAGCCTCTGTGAAACCGGAAGCATTAATCGGCGTTGCTAAATTGCCGATTTGTGGATCGCCAGCTTCGTGGACAACTTCCCGATTTCTCGGGTCGTTGCGACGATCTTTCGAGTCACTTATCGCTTGGACTTGCATAATTTTCTTCACCTTTTGATGAGCTAGTGCCACTAATTATCGTTGGGTTAAAACTGGAGATGCTTCTATCGTTTGATACAGCATTTTTTAACCAGTCTTCAAAATCCGGCGATCTTTATGGCATTGGATGGAAAAGCAGGTCGGGGAAAATGTAGAGAAAGACAGCCAAGAGACTAGCTTGAAGGGATAGCCACACAATAGCTAGAACCGGGGCTAGGGAAAGATACTTGAGAAAATACTGCATGAATCATTCTCCAAAACAGTCAATAATTCAACGTAACTAACGAATTGAGACAGGAATCTCATCTTCTTTTGCAGTCAATTCACCCGTGAGCAATTCTTTGACTGCTGCCAAAGGCCAAGTGAAGCCACTTAGCATAAAACCAACAGCCCGAGGAACATCCAGTTGGATTTCTTTATACTCTGGGTTTGGCTCTTTTTTCACCGATTGAATATATGCCCGACCAACCCAACCAATCCAGCCCGCAATATACAGGAATAGAATGCTGGGAATGATAAAGTCACCGGCACGATCCAAGCGACCATCCACAACCAAGTGGGGTAAACCCTCTGGGCCGCAGAGTGCTTGAGAATAACGTTCAAAACGCTTGCGTCCTGAATCGGGGTCGAAGTTGGTGTTACGGGCGGTTGCAGCCCGTTGCTGAAAAGCTTTGGACTGGCTGCATGGCACCAGACCCGATACGTTATTATCAGCCGATGCCGTTGGGGCAACGCTAAACCAAATACAAACGGCAAAAATCAAAGCCAACAATCGTTTCATGGGATTGTTTCCTTTTGTTACAAAACGAAAACTCTTATGTACAAAACAAGGTCATTGTTTGTACGGAAGCAATCATGTATCGATATATTAAAGTACCAGTGAATGTCAACAGTATTAGCGATTGAAACAAGTTGTGACGAAACTGCGGTAGCGATCGTAAAGAATCGTCAAATTTGCAGTAGCGTCGTCGCCTCACAAATCCCTGTTCATCGGCAGTATGGCGGAGTTGTGCCAGAAATTGCTTCGCGTCAACACGTCGAAACAATTAACAATTGTTTAGAAAAAGCGCTCCAAGATGCCCAGTTGGAATGGGCGTCAATTGATGGTATTGCAGCCACCTGCGCCCCTGGTTTAGTAGGGGCATTGTTGGTGGGGCTGACGGCTGCCAAAACTCTCGCGATTGTTCACCGAAAACCGTTTGTCGGCGTCCATCATCTAGAAGGTCACATTTATGCCACTTATTTGAGCGAACCTTCTTTACAGCCGCCTTTTTTATGTCTGCTAGTTTCCGGCGGACACACAAGCTTGATTTATGTGAAAGATTGTGGTGTTTACGAGACACTGGGAGAAACCCGCGATGATGCAGCAGGTGAAGCCTTTGATAAGGTGGCGCGGTTGTTAAATCTGGGTTATCCGGGTGGCCCGGTGATTGACCAACTCGCTCAAGTGGGGAATCCGCAAGCCTATCCGTTGCCAGAAGGGAATGTCGGGTTGCCAGGGGGCGGCTATCATCCTTATGACTCTAGTTTTAGTGGCTTAAAAACAGCCGTGCTGCGACTGGTTCAAAAGTTGCAGCAGGAATCTCAGTCGCTGCCGGTGAATGACATTGTGGCGAGTTTCCAAGAAAGCGTCGCGCGAAGTCTGACGCGCAGAGCGATCGCCTGCGCTCTGGACTACGGTCTTGACACCATTGCCATCGGTGGAGGTGTCGCTGCCAATAGTGGGCTGAGAAAACACCTACAAATTGCCGCTGAACAACGCAACCTGCGGGTGCTATTCCCCCCGCTTAAATTCTGCACCGACAACGCTGCCATGATTGCCTGTGCCGCCGCTGACCATCTGAATCGGGGTCATACTTCCCCACTGACTTTGGGCGTTCAGTCCCGGCTGCCAATTCCTGAGGTCATGCAGCTTTACCAAACTTCACAATAGGAGTTTGCATCCGGTTTTGAGGCGTGAGGATGCAATATTTGTCGGACAAAGCGATCGCGTAATTTCTGGATAGACCTTAAATCAATCGATTCTCCCGATCATTTTGATGAGTAAGGATGTAATGCTTTGGATAGCGCGATCGCCCGGTTTCTGTCTGAAAGCTGCTGCAAATTCAGCTGATTATTCTCATCTAAAAGATTTTCTTTCTGTAAAAGCTCATAAATTGTTAAAGACAGCAACATTTCTACCTGATTTGCCCGACTACTGAGCCAATGATGAGTCTCTGCATCCGAGGGAAAGCGCTCAATACACTCGTTCGTGTAACGGCGAAACTCTCTGACATCATTTAAAAGCCGAACCAAATAACTAGGGCACTCGCAAGCAATCACATCGGCTGCGTCACAGATAGCTAGCAGATGTTCGTCAGTCAACTCTGAAGAAATTTGAATAGTCTGTTTTGGATCGATCATGGTTTCAGTAAAAGTCCAGGAAAGCCGAGGATTTATCAGTATTATTGTTCTGTTGCCACTTAGACTCATTACTGCTCTTGTCGGATCGCTCATCGCGATCGCAGTCAAAATCTAAAAAGCGCAAATCAACATCGTTGTTTCGCAAGCACACCTTTAATCTTAATAAAGATTAAAGATTTATGGCGGAAACAAAACATCTACCTTAAGCAAGGTCGCTAGAATTCGGACAATTGGCTACAATCTTACGAATTTCGGTGGCAACTGCCTCTGGCTGCTCCACCATCGATAAATGTCCGCAGTCTGGAATTTCCATCACGTTCTCACCACAACCCTGAAATAACGGGTGAAAGCTTGCTAAGTGGCGCACATACTTCGGTTCCATCACCCTATCTTTAGCACCGGCAATAAAATAAACCGGCTGCTTCAGCCGTGACACCACCTGCGGTAAGCGGTTGACCTCCGCTTCCGTCGTCGAATCCAGTAAAGTTCCCAGCGCTGCTTCTGGATGAGCCGTAATAAAATCAATCAGCCGCTGACGTCCCCAGCACCGAGCAATTGGACGCGCCACTTGCGCCCGCGTAAAAGGCAAATCAATTCCCGGCACATAACACAGCCAATGGGGACGCCGTTTCAGAAGCTGCTGACCCCCAGCCCGAAACCGCTCGAAGGCTTCCTTCAGATAAATACCACCCCCAGCATTAATACAGACGACCCCCTTCACCCAATCGGGTTGCTGATCTGCTGCCCAAAGGGCAATGCTGCCACCCAACGAATGACCAATTAGCCAAGCACTAGAAATATTCAGCTTCTGTAACAAAACACCGACTTCTTTGGCATAAGCAGCGGGAGTGTAATTCGAGAAGCTCAACGCCAGAGTCTCCGGACGAAGCCACTCCTCGTGCCGATTCTCCCCGACGACTGGCTTGGTCAGCACTGGTGTTCCTTGACGGGTGAATCCATCATTATCTAGCGGCTGAGAATCACCAAATCCCCGCAAATCGTAAGACAAACACTGATAATCTGGTGCTAACCGCTCAATCAAGGGCTGCCAGTACCGACGGCTGAGGAGCCAGCCGTGGATAAAGACCAAAACAGGGGTAGATGATGCAATGGGAGGCGTCAAATCGTAGGTGTGCCGAACTCCCAGGATTTCGATGGTTGCCATATTTTGATCCTATCCCGAAGTTCTACCAGATTGCTCAAGAAGTCATTGCTCAAGAAGTCATTATGATGGGTCATCAGTTAACGCTACCTGCGAGACGTCTGCCCGTAGGCGCGATCGCTTCGAGAAGCGTAAAGTAGGACTATCAGACAAACGACTAATCGCACAACATTAAAATCTGCGCCCTAGCAACCGCTGACGCACGCTTTCAGCAATTTTTTGACCTAAATATTCCGGAATCACACTTTCGTTCGGCCCTAACAAGTAAAGAATCAGGCGGGTGCGCCCTCGCCAGACGAGCAAATTGGCATTGACCACCAGTAAATCCTCTTGCCAAA
This sequence comes from Coleofasciculus sp. FACHB-1120, assembly GCF_014698845.1. Classification (NCBI taxonomy): domain Bacteria; kingdom Bacillati; phylum Cyanobacteriota; class Cyanophyceae; order Coleofasciculales; family Coleofasciculaceae; genus Coleofasciculus; species Coleofasciculus sp. FACHB-1120. Next base: position 104,106 of record NZ_JACJTV010000013.1, read on the forward strand.
TCGCGTACATCACCTTATAAAACAGACCCGGTTGGTTGTCCGCCTCAATTAACAGCGCCGGAAGATGAAAGACGGGGTCTACATAAAATTCCGTTTCTACCTGCTCCAAACCGGCATCCAGATTAAATTCCACTGCCAGCATCTCTTCTACTTCAAAGCGCCCAGCCAAAGCTTCCCGAATGGCGCGACAGACATTTTCCGAAGTTTTGTCTGTCAGTGCTTTGCTACCACGAGACACCACCAGTTTGATGAAAACCAGCATCGGAGGAGCGATTTGACCATACAGACTGAGACTGTGGATGGTCAGCCCGTATGCAGCCAGAACCCCAAAAATATCACTCAGCAGAAAAGATTGGTTGCGGTAAGCAAAATGCAGGGCACTTTTATTACCTTCGGGTTTCAGCTCAATAACTGCTCTGGTAGTTTTATAGAGCCGATAGGCAAGCCTCAAGTTTTGTAGCTGAATCTCGCTGCTGACAAACTGCTCATAGAACTGAGGAAACGCCCGATTAAAGCGCTTCAGAAGTTCTAGTGTGGATGATTTCAAACCCGTGGCCATATATAGGGCTAAGACTCGCTTGCCAGGTTAAAAGCATTTTGGGAGATAGAGCCAAGTGCCCTTCGCCAAAGAACTTTCTCTTATGGTTAATCTCTCACAAATTTTCCTAAAAAAATTATCCCCTCGATACCAACTCCCGGTGGAGTTGAGTAGATGGGTGCAAATAAGCTGCAAATAATAAAGATTACTGGTGCAAGCTCTCCCTTGCCCCTTAGTGAAATCACTTAACATTCGTCGGATCATGACTAGCCGCCCGTACATGATTTTCTTTGTTTTTGCTCACCTGTGCCAACGCGATGTGACACCCAGTAAGTAACCCGTCAAAAGCTGCCTCTGTTTCTTTGTTCCTCTCTACCTCTCCAGTCATGGGTCAAAAACTTGTGCCGAGCTGTACTAGGATTTAGCAAGACGGTGGCTTCACCTGCTCGGCAATATCAAGGAGATCGAGATTGCTTTGGAGCTGCGAATTAATTAACCCGGAGAATTCAGTCTAAGAATTCAGTCTAACTAATGTATTGCCACTATTGCCTGCTGCGCCCTAAACCACACAAAGCCTCACCCGCTCCAGCTCGGGGAGTGCGCATGGTAGTTTAAAAGGCAGCGCAATTGTGTTATCATCTGTTTCGTGATGTTTGGGCTAGATTCGCTGAAATAAGAGGGATCGGAGATACTGAGACTGTATCGCTCTCCAAGAGTGTACTTAACTCCCCCGCGTCAATTGATTGCATGAGATTGATTCGTTCCTCACAATTACTTCGTTTCTCGCCACCGGACACGGAAATTTAATCCTGTAGAGGTTAGATATTTGGCACTTACAGGGAAACCTGAGAGAGTTGGATCTGGTCTCTTCGAGCAGGAAATCTCAGATCGCGTGTTAGCACGCGCGGTGCGAAGCACGGTAGGGAATTCCCCAGACTGCTGGGAACTGGAGAATGTAAATACCTTAACCACACCTGCATGGGTTTTTGGAAAAGCTTGTTTAGCGGTTCTGATGGAAGCACTGCGTCGAAGCCGACGCTGGGGGAGGGGGATGTTGTAGAAGGGACAGGCGATCGCACGGGCAACGGCTCTCGGATCTTTTTCAGCACCGAACGCGACATTGACCTTTATGAACTCGAAGAACTCTGCGATGCGGTCGGGTGGTCCCGGCGTCCGCTACGCAAGGTCAAGAAAGCAATCGAACATAGTTTTTTAGTAGTTTCGATGTGGGAAGTGAGAGGAACCCAGCGACGGCTGGTTGGCTTTTCCCGCGCTACTTCTGACCATGCCTTCAATGCCACTATTTGGGATGTGGTAGTTCACCCGGATTTCCAAGGCAAAGGACTGGGAAAGGCGTTGATGAAGTACGCGATCAAGAAGCTACGCAGTGAAGACATTAGCAATATTACGCTGTTCGCTGACCCCCAGGTGGTGGATTTTTACCGGGGACTGAATTTTATTGCTGACCCGGAAGGAATTAAAGGGATGTTTTGGTATCCAGATTAGTTTGTAAATTCTTTAGCCAAAGTATCGACAAATAAGCTATAATAACCAGAGGTCGCTGACATCCGTTGTCAGGGGAATGAAACACCCAAGACTCGATCGGCTAATAGCCAATCGCTGAATTTCACCGGGATGTAGCGCAGCTTGGTAGCGCGCCTGCTTTGGGAGCAGGATGCCGCAGGTTCAAATCCTGTCATCCCGATTTTTAGTAGTAAAAAGAGTTAGCCCCCAACCCAGCAAGGTTAGAGGGCATCTCGATAATTTTCAGGTGTTGATGTCTGACACGCTGCCGAAACTCCTTCGAGCCTTTAAAGAAGTGAGCCATCCAGATTTTTCCCTGGTAAATCGGGAAATAAGTTGGCTGACGATTGCCTGGAACTCATCCTAATCTTACATAGTCATAGAGGGTTACAATTCGCGATTCATTCCCTCAGTAATTTGGGAATTCCATTTCCGAGTACGCAGTATTGAGAATGAATAAATAGCGAGTTCAGGCATCAAATTGACCCTTGGTGCCAGGAATTAGGGCATGAGGAGTTAAACAGTGCAAAAATGACAGTCGCAACAAAACAGTAGAATCGATAAAGTTTAGTTGGAAATAAACTTAGACCCGTTCATTCGGGTACTGCTAGAGCGAAGAAACATTATCGCCTTGTCTGGACTCTATTATTGGTAAGGCGGGGTATTCAACGAAAAATTTTGAGGGAATTGTGATGAGATCATTAGTTCGATTGAGCGCAACACTGGGTTTAGTGGGAAGTGTTGTACTGGGAGCGCTGCCAGGTTTGGAAACGCTGCGGGCGCTGGCATTGCCAGAACAACAGGTTCTAGAAAAGTTGCAAGCTGTGCCCGTGTTTACGATCACAGATCCTCAAGGTTCTCCATTAGTTGCTTCAGTAAATGAGGGGCAAAAGAAGACCGCAGTGGCAGGTGTTTTTATCAGCCAGCAAGATGCTCAAACATTTATCGAACGGTTAAAGAAGCAAAATGCTCAACTAGCAAGCACGGTGAAGGTGGTACCTGTATCGCTGGGAGACGTTTACAAACTGGATCAAGCAAATGCAAGCAAGCCAGATGGGCTAGATTTTGCTTTCGTACCCGTCCAGCAGCAGGTGGATTCAGCAAAGGCAATCCTGAGCCAGAGCGGCAAACCCGTTCAAAATTTTGATGGAGTTCCTTTGTTTGTGGCGAGAGGCGGAAAGGATAAAGGGTATTTGACCCTACAACGAGACAATAAACCAATCATTCCTTTCTTCTTTAGCAAAGAAGAATTACAGAGTATGCTGGATCGATTCAAACAGCAACAGCCAGCTCTGGCATCTACAGTGGAAATTCAAGTGGTGAATCTGGAGGGTGTAATTGAAACTTTACGTACCAGCAATAATCAGCAGCTGAACAACATTGTACTGGTTCCACCCAAAGCGTCAGTAGACTTTGTGCGATCGCGTGGTCCTGCTCCCGCAAATACTCAGCAACGTCGGTAAATCGGTAAATCGACAAAAGAATCAAGCATGAACGATAAAGTATGAAGGATGAACTTCATACTTTATCTTTTCGCTTTTTTTCTTGATTCTGGCGTTTTGCTTGTCTATGGTTTCAGGTATAGAACTTTGGAAGTGGCGCAACTGGGCGCGGGATGCTGCCAAATCAGCGGACGTTGACCCAACAGAAGTGGACTGGTTGCTGCGAGAAGTCGCCGGTCTAGATCGGTTGGCGCTGCGGTTAGAGTTTTTCAAAGACAGAACCCAGATAAAATTACCGATGCCGTTGCCGGAGTTAACCCAGATGTGGCAACGGCGTCTGGATGAGCGGTTGCCAGTTCAGTACCTGGCTGGTGTTGCTCCCTGGCGTCATTTTTCTCTGTGTGTTTCACCAGCAGTATTGATTCCCCGACCGGAAACAGAGTATTTGATTGATTTGGCGGTTGCCGCTGCTGCTCAGGGTGGAGCCTCCCCACCATTACAGCAAGGACATTGGGCAGATTTAGGAACTGGCAGTGGTGCGATCGCTTTCGGACTCGCAGAGGCCTTTCCATCTGCCACTCTCCACGCGGTTGATTACAGTCCGGCTGCCCTAGCGATCGCCCGACAAAATGCCCAGCAGCTAGGTTTAGCGGCTCACATTCAGTTTTACCAAGGTTCTTGGTGGCAGCCCTTGTGCGCCCTAAAAGGTCAGCTCAGCGGCATGGTATCAAACCCTCCCTATATTCCCAGTCATTTGCTGCCTTCCCTGCAACCGGAAGTGGCGATACACGAACCTCATCTCGCCCTCGACGGTGGTACGGATGGCTTAGATTGCATCCGCAATTTGGTAGAAACAGCGCCAGACTATCTGCGACCGGGGGGTCTTTGGCTGATTGAAATGATGGCGGGACAAGCCGATGCAGTTGCTCAACTATTACAAGATAGAGGCAGTTACTGCCAAATTCAAATTCACGCCGATTTAGCTGGGATTGAACGCTTTGCCTTAGCCTATCGGAAACCCGATGAGTGATGAATTTGAGGAGATTTATTCAAAACTCAAAACTCTAGAAATATGACACAAGTTTCAATGGCAGCCTTAATAGAAGGCGCTCGTTCTGGGAGTTTGGTTAGCTTTCCCACCGATACGGTACCGGCATTCGCAGTACAACCGGATCGGTCGGAGCTAATTTTTGCAGCAAAGCAGCGGCGGCAAGATAAACCGCTGATTTTAATGGGCGCAAACGCCTCAGATTTGTGGGATTTTGTCCAAGGAAGTCCGGCTGAATGGCAGATTTGGCAACAAGTTGCTGACCAATATTGGCCGGGTGCTTTGACTTTAGTATTACCTGCCTCAGCGTGCGTTCCCAAAGCGATGAATCCATCTGACCCGACCACAATTGGGTTGCGTGTGCCGAATTCTGGCATCGCGCTCTCAATTTTGTCGCAAACTGGCCCCTTAGCAACCACCAGCGCCAATCGTTCCGGGGAACCACCTCTGCAAACAATGGCAGAAATTGCAGCGCAGTTTCCCGATGTCCTGACCCTATTGCCCTCGGAGTTAGAAACAACACCGATGGCTTGCGTTCCTTCCACCGTCGCCAAATGGACGGGCAGCGACTGGGAAATCTTGCGACAAGGAGCGGTTAAATTGGTAGTTTAATCGACTCAGCTAATCAGCAAAACTGGTAATTACATTTATGTCCCAAGACGCGAATCCGGACGTGACAGCCATCCTGGAAGAACTCAAGCAAACCCAGATGGCATACCACATGGCAACAGAAATGAGCCAGTTTAAAGCTGGGTTTTTGGCGCGGACTTCCCATGAATTGCGATCGCCCCTCAACAGTTTGATTGGCTTGCATCAGTTGATTTTGTCCGATTTGTGTGACAACCCAGAAGAAGAACGAGAATTTATTGCTCAGGCTCACGCCTCCGCACTGAAGCTGATGCAACTCATCGACGAAATTATCGCTGTTGCCAAAACTCAACACGGCACCAGTCGGATAGAGATTCAACCGATCGAGCTTACGAAGGTTTTGGAGGAAGTCTACAACTTGACTCACCTGCAAGCAGCGAATCGGAGTATCCGCCTTGAGGTATCGCCACCGGATCGAGAGATTTACGTTCTGGCAGATCCGCGACGATTGCAGCAGGTGCTGCTCAATCTAGTCGATACCGCGATCGCTCGCATGGATGAAGGCAACATTCGGGTTTGGGTTCCCCCCTCCCCCGCATCTGAGTACATCCACATCTGGATTGATGCTGAGTGCCCGGTCAGCGTCTGGAGCGAACCAGTAGATTTGCTCAAAGATCAAAAGACACCGGAACTGGGAGGGGCGCACAGAAAAGGAGCGCCCCTGCAAATGCCACGACTATCCGAGGGGATGAATTTACTGATTGCTCAAACCCTCATCGAAGTAATGCAGGGACACCTGGAAGTGGTTGCAGCCCAACCTACAGACGCCTCTATTCCTTCAGCCGCCGATAATTTCACCCGGCTTCAGTTTTCTCTTCCCCTAGTGCCTATTGAGACGACATAACCTGGGTAGGCAAAGGCTCGGTCAGTGGCTGGTTGTTATACAGCACCATCGTCGTACTGGGACTGCTACATTCAAATCCGATGCGCGTATAAAAGCCCTGTTGATAAGTCGTCATCAGGTAGACGCGCTCTACCCGACTGACACGAGGATGGCTCAAGACTGTTTCCACCAACTTGCGTCCGAGTCCTGCGCCTTGATATGCCGGATGTACGATCACATCCCAGATAGTGGCACGGTAGACGCCATCGGAAGTAGCTCTGGCAAATCCAATCAGCTTGTTTTCATCCCAGACGCTAATCACTGGATCGCTATTGGCGATCGCAATTTCTAAATCTTCAATTCGCCGGTTCTGTGCCCAGAAGGCAGCCAAGTGAAACAGCTCTTGCAGTTGTTGAAAGTCGATTTGTGATTTACGGTCACAAAATTGAATATGACTGCAATCCATCGTCATCAATAATTTAGAATCTCGTACTGGCTCATTCTACTCATCAACAAGCTGGGGATTGGTGTTCAATTGCACCGAATTCCCATAATTTACAGCTTTTTTAGCGAAATCTACCGTTTAGCTTACTCACACCCAAGTACAAATCTGTACCAGCAGACAGATTTCTTTTGAATATAAGTATCAAACTAATGATGCTTTATAAAGCCTGAAGGATGAAAATGCCTAACTCTAGGCGAATCTATTGGTTTTTTCATCCTTCATCCTGACTTTTACCTACAGCCAACGGGCGGCATCTTTGGCGTGGTAGGTGAGAATCAAATCGGCTCCAGCCCGCTTGAAGCTGGTTAAAGTTTCCATCACGACTCGCTGTTCGTCAATCCAGCCATTCAGGGCAGCAGCTTTCACCATCGCGTATTCGCCAGAGACATTGTAGGCGGCTACCGGCAAGTTGCTGGCTTCTTTCACCCGCCAAATGATGTCCATATAGGCAAGTGCCGGTTTCACCATCAGCATATCCGCCCCTTCTGCAATATCGAGTTCGATTTCTTTGAGGGCTTCGCGAGCATTGCCGGGGTCCATCTGGTAAGTTCTGCGATCGCCAAACTGCGGTGTTGAATCAGCCGCATCGCGGAAAGGTCCATAATAAGCCGAAGCATATTTGGCAGCGTAAGAAAGAATCGGTGTATCTTGGAATCCTGCTGCATCCAATCCTTCCCGAATCGCCTGCACAAAACCGTCCATCATCCCAGACGGAGCGATAATATCAGCGCCAGCCTTGGCTTGAGAAACTGCTGTTTTCTTGAGCAATTCCAGCGTTGGGTCATTCAACACCCGCCCCGTCAAGTCCCCCACTTCCAAATAACCACAGTGACCGTGACTGGTATATTCGCACAAGCAAGTATCGGCAATGACCACTAAATCCGGCACCGCTTCTTTCACTGCGGTAGCAGCTTTTTGGACAATTCCGCAATCGTGCCACGCACCCGTCGCATCTACATCCTTATCTGCGGGAATCCCAAAAAGAATGATCGCGGGAATGCCGAGGTCATAGACTTCTTTTGCCTCTTCCACAATTTTGTCTACCGACAGCTGGTAGACCCCTGGCATCGATTTCACTTCCTTAGCAATGCCCTCTCCCGGTACAGCAAACAGAGGGTAGATTAAGTCACTCGTGGCAAGAACCGTTTCACGCACCATCCGGCGCAGCTGGGTTGAGGTACGAAGGCGGCGAGGGCGATGAATGGGAAACATGGCGTTAGTGTAGTGAATAGTTGTTAGTAACTAAAGCGGTCTAAAAAAGTAACAATTTGTCACATTGAGCCAAGCAAAATATTGAGATGAAATTTTTCGCTGTCACTCAGAATCACATATTACGTTTATTTTGACCAACCAGCGCGATCGCTTATAAAAAAATGCCGAATAAAAGGAGGGGCAATTTATAAATTGCCCCTCCTTTCTTAATCTATCCAACTACTAAGTCTGGATACTTATACCTGAGCCGCTACGGGTGCATTCTCAGGGGATGCTTCCGCCGCCGCTGGCACCGCGTAAACGCTTACCTTCTTGCGGCTTCTGTCCTTCCGTTCAAAGGTGACGATGCCATCAATGAGGGCAAACAAGGTATAGTCTCTGCCCACACCGACATTATTGCCAGCGTGAAAGGAAGTTCCACGCTGACGTACCAAAATACTACCGGCTGTCACGGTCTGACCGCCGAAACGCTTGACGCCTAAGCGTTGAGCATTAGAATCACGACCGTTGCGAGTACTACCTGTACCTTTCTTATGAGCCATAATTTCCTCACTTGTCCTTACTACTTACTATTCTGCTGTAGTCTCAGCGATTTACTCGGTCGCAGCGCTCTCGGTATCTGTCTCATCAACAACCACTGTTGCCACAGCTTCTTGAGCTTCTGCTGATTCGTTAGCGGCGGGGGTTTGGGAAGCCTGTTGTTCGGAAGCCACCACTGAGCCATTGATGCTGATGGAGTTGATCATCAGCTGGGTGATTTCCTGGCGATGCCCTTTCTTGCGGCGGGTTTTCTTTTTGGGCTTCATCTTGTAGACGATGACCTTCTTACCGCGCCGGTGTCTCATCACCGTGCATTCTACCGTCGCCCCTTCAATGAAAGGTTGACCGATGGTCACATCGCCGTCGTTCTGAACAAACAAAACCTTATCAATGGTAACTTGGGTGTCTGGTTCCGAGGGAAGCAGTTCGATGTCGTAAAAGCGACCTGGTTCGACTCTCAGCTGTTTGCCGCCAGTTTCAATAATTGCGTAACTCATGGGATAGTCCTAGGGGTTGCCGTACAGGTAGCTGAATTAGGTGATTGTTTAGTTGTCCTTAGTCTTTAGATTCGCTGCTATTGAGCCATGACTAATGACTTCTTGACCAATGACCAACCAGCTTTTGGAATGTCTCAACCTGATCCGAGCAGGAATAGACAGACAATCTTTCATCATCCATGATTACCTAGAACTGTGTCAAGTTAGCGATCGCTCTTTCTCCAAAAAATATGAGAAATACCCGACTGAGGGCAGATGCTTAATCGTTGAGTTATCTTCGACTCATCAGCACGGAGAATAGCGATCGCATGAAGAAGCTCAAGCAGGTTTGGGAGTTTTTAAACACTGATATTCGGGAACTAGGGAAACCCGGAGATGTCGCTGAGACTGGGACAGAGATTACTAAATTCGCGCTGGAATTCGGGCTGGCTTTAGGTTTGTTCTCTGCAATTGCTGGTTCTGCGGGAATTCCTATTGCTATAGCAGGGCTATCAGGGACGAAACTAGCGATTCAAGGCGTGAGGCTGTACCGCAAAAAGACGAATCAAGAGCCATCCCTAGAAGAATGGGTAGCGATCGCATCTCCCTTGGCGTATCTAGAAAGCTTTAATGAATTGGTGCAAAGTAATGACTTATTACAGCGAGTCAATTTACAGCCAGCAAGCGCAACGCCTCCCACAAATATCGCTCAACAGCTAAGCGCAAAACTGGGAGAATTTCAACTAGAGGAACATCTTGCTAGAAATGTTCTCACCTGCTTCCACGAATCGGGATTAGCCCAAGTTTTAAATCAGGTTTTGTCGAACCAACTGCAACAAGCAGGAATAAATAAGTATGACGCTGAGATTTTAACAAGTTGGGTAGCTTCTAAGACTCATCAATACCTGAAAAAAGCCTTAGAAGATGCTGATAGTTCTGTTAAACAACGGGCTGAATTCTATTTGGCTAGCAAGCGGCAAGAATCGGACAAATACTACAGTCTTAATACTTATTTAGATGAGCAAATTGCTACTAAGCCCCTAGAGCCAGTATTTTATGAGACCTTCACTTTCAAAGATATTTACGTGCCGTTGAAAGTACAACCAGTGAATCCGAAGAAGGGAGAGATTGATCAGGATGCAGAACCAATTGAGATCGAAAGCTGGGCAAAGGCAATGCTAGCAGATGCCCAGAAACAAGACAAAGTGATGTTTATCCAAGGGGGGCCGGGAAGAGGAAAAAGTGTTTTTTGTCGGATGTTTGCCGACTGGGCGCGGCAGCATTTGCATCCAGTTTGGACACCAATCTTGATTCGGTTGCGGGATATCAGGACATTTGAAAATAGTTTTGAAAAAACTTTGCAAGCAGCAGTAGATTATAGTTTTGCCATAGACGATGCTGGCTGGTTAACCGATAGAAATACTCGATTTTTGTTTTTGCTGGATGGATTTGATGAATTAGTGATGGAAAGAAGAACCAAGCCAGGAATTAAGGGATTTTCTATCTCAAGTAGAGGGGTTTCAAGGTAGCTGCCAGCAAAATTCTGAAAAAGGGCATCGGGTTATTATTACAGGCAGACTCTTGGCACTACAAGGTATTGAAGGAAGAATACCTCCCAACATGGAACGAGTGGAACTGCTGCCGATGGATGACGAACTCCAACAGCAGTGGTTTAGTAAATGGGAAACTCAAGTTGGAGGTGATAAAACTTCCGCATTTCAGCAATTTTTGCAAGATAAACGCTGTCCAGATAGAGTGAGGGAATTAGCCAAAGAGCCGCTATTGCTTTATCTATTGGCAATGATGCACCGGGATAACAAGTTGACGGTAGAGATGTTTGAGGGTGCCAGCGGTGTCGGGGCAAAAATTCTGATTTACGAGAAATCTTTGGAGTGGGTACTGACAGAACAACGTAAGCTAACCGAACAGGAAACGGCAGGACTGCGACGCATCTTGGCGGAGGCGGGGTTGTGCGTCGTGCAGTCGGGCGGGGAATATGCCGCGATGAAAACAATCGAGTCGCGTTTAATTGGGGATGACAGTGCAATTGAGTTAATTCGCCAAGCTAGAGAACGACACGGAGAGGATGCGCTGAAAAATGCTTTGGCGGCTTTTTATCTTCAGCCTGCGGCGGGTGACAAAGGCGGTTCGGTGGAGTTTACCCACAAGAGTTTTGGGGAATTTTTGTGTGCGGAACGACTCAAAAAAAGTATAGAAGACTGGACGCAACCGGGAAAAAAACCGCAGGAGTTTGAGATATCTATCGACAAAATGGACTGGGAAATCTACGATTTGTTTGGCTATGGTGGGCTGACACTAGAAATTGTGGAGTATTTAATGGCTTTATTGGCTGCCAGTACGAAGTTTCAGCCCGTAAAATTATTCAAACGATTGGAGAGTTTTTATCTGCGTTGGTGCAATGGGGAATTTATTGATGCACTACAAGATAACTATCCCCAGAGAAAGATGAGCCAGTTGCAAGGACAAAATATTCAAATTGGTGTGCGACAGGTGGATATCTATGCAGGGTTGAATGTGATGATTTTACTATTGGAGTTGAATCGATATGCTCAATCAAGAGATGACCTAGAGGATATAGCTTTTTATCCCTGCGGTCAAAAAGGGGCTGATAGTTGTGATGGCGATCAACTGCTTCGCATTATCGGTTACAGCTGTTGTATAGGAGTTAGCGGCTTTTTAAACACAGTTGGAGGATTTCTCAGCGGCGCAGACCTCAGGGGCGTAAACCTCAGGGGCGCAAACCTCAGGGGCGTAGACCTCAGCGACGCAAACCTCAGCCGTGCAAACCTCAGCGGCGCAAACCTCTGGGGCGCAGACCTCAGCGGCGCAATCCTCAGCAGCGCATACCTCAGCGGCGCAATCCTCTGTGACGCAGACCTCAGCGGCGCAATCCTCTGTGACGCAGACCTCAGCGGCGCAATCCTCGGTCGCGCAGAGGACATGGGCACAAACCCCATCGGCGCAAACCTCAGCGGCGCAAACCTCAACAGCGCAAACCTCAACAGCGCAAACCTCAGCGGCGCAAACCTCAACAGCGCAAACCTCAGCCGTGCAGACCTCAACAGCGCAAACCTCTGGGGCGCAAACCTCTGGGGCGCAGACCTCAGCCGTGCAAACCTCTGGGGCGCAGACCTCAGCGGCGCAAACCTCAGCGGCGCAAACCTCTGGGGCGCAGACCTCAGCGGCGCAAACCTCAGCGGCGCAATCCTCGAAAACATTTCTTGGGATAAGTATACGCTTTGAGAGAATGTTCGGAATTTGGAAACAGCCAAGAACGTGCCAGAAGCCTTAAAGCAACAGCTAGGGTTGGGCTAAAGTTTTCAATCGCTCTTATTTTTCGTGGTGGAAAAGCGATGTGATCGCCTCACCTCATCTCACAAACGCGATCGCCCTGTCTTCCCCTCTCCCTTCGCGTTCTTTGCGTCTTGGCGGTTCGTAAAAAATGCGATCGCATCTTAAGTTAGAAACAGTTCCCGAATCCCAGCACTGCCGATTTCGATGGCCAGTGCTGCTAACAGAAAGCCTAAAAGTTGAGTAATAATCACCGCGCCTTCGGCACCGAGCAAGTGGTCAATCCGGTTTGCCAGACGCACAATCAACCATGTCACCAGCATCGCAGAGACAATCCCGACCACCACGCTGAGATGAGCATTTGGAGATTCAGACATCAACAGCATCACCGTCGTTAGCGTTCCTGGCCCAGCTAACAGAGGCAATGCCATCGGAGTAATCGCGACATCGCGCTGCTGCTCGACAATCGGTGTATCTAGTTCTCCACGTAGCATTTGTAGGGCAATTAAGAGTAAGAGCAGTCCTCCAGCAACCCGCAAAGACCCCATACTGATTTCTAAGTAATTTAGAACTGCTTTACCCCCAAAAGCGAATATCAGCAGCACCCCTGTCGCTACAATACTTGCCCGATTCACCACATTGTCTCTTTGCTCCGGTTCCATGCCCTTCGTCAGGACTAAAAAGATCGGTGCATTGCCCAACGCATCTGCCAAGACAAACACAGCTACAAAAGTTTTAACCAGAACAGAGATATCCAGCTCCACAGTTGACCCTTAGAAAATATTTCCTCTAACCGTAACGTGGATGCCTTGCCGTTTCGCCATTCCGAAGGTTGATCTAGAGCCATTCTCGTTTGGATGCAGTACAGTTGGAACCCCACCCCTGCCCCTCCCCGCAAGCAGGGAGGGGTTAAACTAGGAACCCCTCCCCTGCCCGCTTTTCCGGGAGCGCTTAAACTGTACTGCCCCCTCTCCGCTTGCGGAGAGGGGGTTGGGGGTGAGGTTCCATTCGTGTCAACCAATAATATTCGTTGTTATAATTTAAACCTCAATACAGTGATAGAGCGATCGCTCTCTTCATCTAGAGAACGCGATCGCCCAGTTTTTCCCTCTTCCTGAAGTGCCTAGATCCAGTGAATACTTTCTTTAAGCTGCGGTGACAAACGCGCAAGTGTTGCGATAGCGCGTCCGCGTGGCGCTCTGTTAATGCAAAATAAGCGATCGCTTCTTCCCCGTTTAAACTAAGGCGGAAACACGCCTAGCGTGCAGCAACTCACGAGACTCTTGACGAACCCGACCTTCCATTGCCTCTTTTTGTAAGGTAATGAAAGCCATAAAGTCATCAAAGTCATACTTGGTTTTTAAAAGCTGACGTAGCTGCTCTTCGGCTTCAACCGTTAGGTAGCCCGTTACCAAAGCTTGTTGCACAATTTTTTTTATCCGACTCATTGCCATTGCTACCAGAACACACGATGATTTCAAAACAGCATCTTTGTCACTGAAGACGCACATCCGGATAATTTGTGTCCGCATTCCTACTTAGCTGAGTAAATATCTCTCTAAATAAGTACCTTCGGTATAATCCACAGGATTGCTCGAACCAACCCTTCATCAATGCCTAGACACACAACAAAGGAATAATATATATTCTGATGTTCTCAGCTTCACCAGCATTTAGACTGATTTAGATGAAATTACGAGAGTGATAATGAAGCCCTATCTCGCCGCCGCCATACAAATGACAAGCCTGCCAGATGTGGAAAAAAATCTGGTTCAGGCAGAAGAACTCATCGAGCTTGCTGTGCGTCAGGGTGCTGAGTTAGTAGGCTTGCCAGAAAACTTCTCATTTTTAGGAGAAGAAAAGCAGAAGATAGCCCAATCGGAGGCGATCGCTACCCAGAGCGAAAAATTCCTCAAAACAATGGCTCAGCGCTTCCAAGTTACCATCTTGGGTGGCGGGTTTCCCGTTCCCGTTGACACCGGCAAAGTCTACAACACCGCTTTGCTTATCGATCCTTCAGGAGAAGAACTTGCCTGCTACCAAAAAGTACATTTATTTGATGTCAATTTGCCTGACGGCAATACCTATCGAGAATCTAGCACCGTCATGGCTGGGATGCGGCTACCGCCCGTTTATCCCTCCAAGCATTTGGGCAGTTTAGGACTCTCAGTGTGCTACGATGTCCGATTCCCGGAACTTTACCGGCACTTAGCGCAGATGGGAGCCGACATTCTATTTGTTCCCGCTGCCTTCACCGCCTACACTGGCAAAGATCACTGGCAAATCTTACTACAAGCCAGAGCTATCGAAAACACCTGCTATGTGATAGCACCGGCTCAGACTGGGCAGCATTACGCCCTGCGTCACACTCACGGACACGCGATGATTATTGACCCTTGGGGCGTTATTTTAGCGGATGCCGGAGATACGCCGGGAGTCGCGATCGCAGAAATCAACCCCTCTCGCCTAGAACAAATCCGCCGCCAGATGCCCTCCCTGGAACATCGGGTTTTTATCTGAGCTTTTTGGGAAAAATACAAAATAGACCGGCGATCGGCGCGAATTTCTAATAACATTTTTTAGATTTGCAAGATTTAAAATCTTACAATCTTTTTTTAGCTTTGGTTTTCTAATCAAAAATCCCAAATCTAAAATCTAAAATGGATAAAAGAAATCTTCTTATTAGACATTGCGCCAACCGCCGGTATTACCGAACGATAAAGAAGCCGCATCCGGCACCTTACTTACCAGAATTCTTGCGCTTGGGAGGATTACTATTTGGATTGCCAGTGACTCTAGGGGCGGTAGCACCCCGTCTTTTTGGCTTACCTATATCGGGAGAAGGTCTAAATTTATTGTTAGCCATAAGATTAACAAACTCTTAAAAAGCAACGTTATGCATTTATACAAGGCACCTATTCCCTGTTCCTGAAAGTTTGTCAAAAAACTCTTCTTATCGACAAAAAAACGGGTGGCTTACAAGCCCCCCGTTAAGGAAAATTTTAAATTTTAGATTCTAGACATATCCAAAATCTAAACTTCCTTAGACAGTTACAGTCTTCTTGGTAACAGCATTCAACTCACCTTTGGCATACTTAGCCGCAAACTCATCCAAGCTCATCTGCTTCATCTTGGTACCCTGTCCAGCAGAGCCGAACTGGTGATAGCGATCGCTACAAACCTTCTGCATATACTTGATGGAAGGCTTGAGGAAGTGGCGGGGGTCAAATTCCTTAGTATTGCTAGCCAAGGCTTCGCGCACCGCAGCGGTAATCGCCAGACGGTTATCCGTGTCAATATTCACCTTACGGACACCGCTCTTAATCCCTTTTTGAATTTCTTCAACGGGTACGCCGTAGGTTTCCGGGATTGTACCACCGTACTGGTTAATGATGGCAAGCAAATCTTCCGGTACAGAGGAGGAACCGTGCATCACGAGGTGAGTGTTCGGCAGACGGCTGTGAATTTCCTCAATCCGGCTGATAGCCAGAATTTCGCCAGTCGGCTTGCGGGTGAACTTGTAAGCGCCGTGGCTGGTGCCAATCGCAACTGCCAAAGCATCCACGCCGGTTTGTTCTACGAAAGCAACGGCTTCGTCTGGGTCAGTCAACAGCTGGTCGTGAGAGAGAACTCCTTCCGCACCGTGACCATCTTCCTTATCACCCATGCCGGTTTCGAGAGAACCCAAGCAACCCAGTTCGCCTTCTACGCTGACGCCAATTGAGTGAGCGACTTCCACCACCTTGCGGGTGACTTCTACGTTGTACTCGAAGCTAGCTGGAGTCTTTGCATCTGCCTCTAAGGAACCATCCATCATGACGCTGGTGAAACCGTGGCGCATGGCAGAGTAGCAAGTGCTTGGGGCATTACCATGATCTTGGTGCATGGCAATTGGGAGATGGGGGTAAGTTTCAACTGCCGCCAGAATCAGATGGCGTAGGAAATATTCTCCTGCATAATTCCGAGCGCCACGAGAAGCTTGCAAAATCACGGGGCTATTTGCCTCGTGAGCAGCCTGCATGATGGCCTGGATCTGCTCCATGTTGTTAACGTTATAAGCTGGGATTCCATAATCATTCTCAGCTGCGTGATCCAACATCAGCCGCATGGGTACGAGCGCCATAAATAGTCCTCCTATTGACTTGTCGTCAGTTACTTTGTTCTGGACAGCGAAATTATTACAATAATCTTAAGATAGTTTACCAGTCTCTAGGGAATTATCTTGATAATTCCGAGATTAGCAAGGAATACTGTATGCATAAGCTTGCCTGATGGCTGAGGATTAGCAAGAACTTTAGGCTTTCTAAAATTGGTGTTTTTCTCATTCCTAACTTGCTACCTGGGAAGGCTTTCTCCAGAAGGCTGTAGCCTCAATCCCATACATTCTCCTAATTCCTAGATAGGAAATGAGAAAACGAACTACTTCCCAAAGCGCTTCTCGCGTCTTGTCTTGATTTTCTTATGGGTCATTTTTTATGGGTCATTTTTTATGGGTCGCCCGGGATTCGAACCCGGAACTATTCGGTTAAAAGCCGAGTACTCTACCGTTGAGTTAGCGACCCGAAAAATTCAGTTGTTTAGACAACGTTTACAACAGTAACACAGATTACTGGAATTAGGAAAGGGATTTTGAAAAAAAACTGGTTTTTATAAAAAAGTTACAGTCAAACGAACCAATGTCTCCAAAGTTTCTCCTGGTTCTAGACGTAGTAGCTGTTCTCCGGTATTCAGAGCATTGCGGGGGGCACTCCAAGGCTCCATGCAGTAATAGTCTTTGCCTTTGACCGTCCAGAAAACAAAGGTGGAGTAAGGGTTGTCCCAACTGACGGTGAGCTGCATCTGGCGGCTGGCATCGGAGGCAGTGGCTTCTTGACCGCTCAACTGCTTAAAGGCAACATCAATTTCATCTTGGTTGAAGTCAAAGGCACCCGTGAAGGGATGGATTTGGCGGGTGAGCTGATCTTGGTATTCGTCGGCGGGAATTTCAAACTCGATCCCGGTTTTTTCGGGTGTCCAGAAGTAAGGATGCAGACCCGTGGAGAAGGGCATTGGCTCGGCTGAGTGATTGGTGTAGCGCTGCCGAATCTCTAGCGTGTTGCCCAATAGAAGGTAGGTGAAGGCGAGTTGAAAGTCGAAGGGGTAAACGGCGCGTGTCTGGTCGTTGCTGTTGAGGACAAGGGTAAGGCTAACCAAATCTTGAGTCACTTGGTCGGTGACTTCCCAAGGCATATCGCGGGCAAAGCCGTGTTGCTTGAGGGTGTAGGACTGACCTTGATAGGTGTATTTACTATCGGGTAAGTTACCGCAGATGGGAAACAGAATTGGAATCCCGCCTCTGACGCTCAAGTCTGGATTGGCGAACCGCTCTGCATCTAGGTAGAGGATTTCCTGCCCCTGGATGCGTAAGCTGGTGACGATACCGCCTCGCTCTGGAACCACCTCTAGACGAGACTGAGCGGCTTGGTCTGAGAGGATGTAGGTTTTGTAGAGCTGCTGTTTAGTGGCGATCGCGTACACCCGTCTTTTTCCGTTTTTATTGAGGATTTGCTGATTGTCTCAAACTTTAACAAACATTTCTTGAAATTCCCATATCTACTTTACACATCCTTAACAGTCGCTACACTAAGCTGTTTTGTAAGGTCAATCTCTCTATAGGATTAAACCGGCAGTTCGTTCGGTAGAGAAGTAATGGCAGTGAACCTTTAATTTGTCAAGCATCCGCTTGTTTTCGCCTCGTGTGACCTTGATCACATAAAAATACGGTCTAAAATCACAAAAAATGGCAGATTCCCATCAATTTCTAATCTTGAAAAGTATTTCATAGTTAAAGATAGACATCGCAAGTCAAGGATAAACAGGTCGCCATGATTCGCACACTTGTAAAATCGGCTTTCCAAACAGGTTGCCTCAGCGTTGCTTCTGAAGGTCTGATTCGCCAAGTGCTAGTGATGAAAGGCTACCAATCAGAGGATTTAGAGGCTCTGGACACCCTGCACCAGGCACTGAATGCAGGTGAGATTCAACGAGAAGCACGGCAGAGCGTGGCGCTGATATCACCTCGCAAACAAGCCCTGAAACCCTTCTTTGATCAATACAAGGCATCGTAATCGCGGCACAGCTGCCAAAACGATAGAAAAACTTTGATATTGATAGAAATTTTCTTTATTCGCCGCCGACCTGGCTCAAGAATTATTAGAATGATTAATAAGAACTGCCAATCTCAGCTAGGTTCGCTTCCTAAACAAAGCGAGAGTTAGGATAGCTGAATTGATTGCTACAGGGTTTGACTGGTTGCCAGCCAAGGCCTTTTGTCACCAGTTCCCTTCCCTTTACTCATCTCAAAAGATTCATTGATACTCGTAGCTGCCTTGATTCAAGTTTCCCTTAGTGCTAAAAACCCTGAATGAGGATGGGAGTGCGAGCATCCTACCAGAGGGCGTATCCTACAATCCCTATCTTAAATGCCGCAGGATTCAAGCTAAACTTTGAAATTAAATCGGCAATATCATCTAGAACGCTCATTTTGAACCCTTGTCCCTCCCCTCAATTCCCAAATCTTTCCAAAAATCGGCACGGGGCTGACCAAGAGGCATCCTTGCCTATCCAAAATCAGTATTCCCAGGCTTTAGGGATGCAAAGCCTTGCACCCCTAAGGAACCAAACCCAAATCCCACATTCTAGGATTTTGGGGAAAATTGGTAAAGATGAGGACTGGAACCTGGGAGAATGGCAGGATTCAACTCCGATTACGTTTGAGAGAGGCTGGATACCTAAAAAAGGTTTTCAGGTTCCATTAAGAATTGCACAACTTATCTGCTCAGGAGAAGCAACCCATGCTACACCGCAAGATTTATCAACTCTGTTGCGATGGTCGTGAGGTCTGTATTTTCTTGCGGGACCAACAACGCTGGATCGAACGCGCTCGCATCGTTGACATTGAAGGAGATTTAGTCACGCTCCGCTATGAAACCGAAGAAGAAGATGAAGCTTGTTCTTGGGAAGAAATGGTTCGCCTCGAAAGCATTGGTGCTGTGACACAGAAGCTGGCTTCGGTGCCCAGAGGCAATGCTGAACCTCTTGTTTCTGACGATTGTCCGGAAGCCGAACAAATTCGTCCGCGTTTCCCCGACTCCAATCCAGACTGAGGAATTAAAAATGCAAAATAAAAAATTAGAAATGGGGGAAGCTTCATTTTTAATTTTTTATTTTCTTTTTAATTTTTTTCAATCTTCGAGGCTTTCTACATCGGCATCAGAAGGGGTGGAAGGGGGCTGCGCCGGTTCAAAAACCGGACAGTATCCTTCAGGTGTCACTTTAAATTCATACAGGGGTGAGTCTTGATTCCAACAGCGCTGCCCTCGTTGGTGCAGGCAGTTGCCGCAGCACTCAACATTCATGGGAACTCTGGTATCGCTGCTCTGGCTCAAAAGTTCTCGTTGGGATAATCCGCGTAATACCAGTTCCTCACCCTGCCACCGGGCTTCTACTAAACCAGTATCGGCAAAATGTTGCCACCGGGGATCGGCAGCGATCGCCTCCGGGAGAGTGATGGTAGCAACCGTTCCCAGTTCTGTCAGTTCCCCCTCGTAACTGGTTTCGGGTGCCGCCGGTTGCACAAACGTCTCACCAATCGGGAGTTCTACCAGCGTCCCAGCTGGTGGAGAATGCAAGTGGTAACGGTTGTGCAACTCCTCCAACCCCGTCAAATCAGCTAGGTAGGTAGGAGAGGCATGAACAAAAATTACGTGCTGAGGACGGATATTGTGAATCAGTTGAGTGGTTCCCAGTCCGTCCGAATGCTGGGCAAGTAAATAGTTTTGTATCGTCAACGATGAGTAACTAGGCTCTTGAGAGAACCTGGGTTGCTGGGGCAGCAATAACACCCACGGTCCGGTGCCTGGTTGACAGTATTCTCTAAGATCGTGGTTTTCCTCAGTCAGGATAATGCAGGGAGACTGACCGACAGAGGGACGTTGTTCTGGGAGCAACCGACGCACTCTAGGACGCACCCGTTCATCCCAAAACAGGGATTGATGACGGGCAAAATTTTGCACGGAGGCTGGGAGGTTGGTCAGAATTTCCAAATAGGCATCGCAACCAGCCGCCACGTTGCCATCTACCCAGATATCGAGGTTGCGACCTGTGAATAAGTGGTGACTCCGCAAGAGCATCAAGAGTTCTTGCCCAAGCCCCAAAGTTGGCACGGGCATCAAGACAGAATTTGCTTGAGCGATCGCTTGATTAATTCGCTCTGCCAGCTGATTTTCTTGGTTCCGCCGATGGGGATGACGCGCTGTGCCGTAACTGCCTTCCACAATTAGCACATCTGGCTCTAAGCCTCGCAATGCTTCTAGCGGCAACCCCTCCACCAGCCGCGAATTTGAAAGGAAAAAATCACCCGTGTAAAGTACGGTGTAAGAGCGGTGGCGATTCGTGTAGGTCAGCAAGATGGCAGATGCGCCTGGTAAATGTCCGGCTGGGAATAATTCCGCGCTCAGCCCCTCTTTAAATTCGACAGGCGATCGCATCGGCAATGCCTGACACAATTGGGGGAGATTCTGCGGGTCTATCTCAGGCCAATTCAGTGGCAGCAGCTGGGTGGTCAATTCACTTGCATAGACTGGCAACTGGGGGAAGCTTTCATGCAGTGCCAGCAATCCCCTGGCGTGATCCGGATGGGCGTGGCTGCACAGCACTAAATCGGCTGGGGGAATTCCCTCATTTTTGAGCGAGGAAATCTCCGCCATACCACAGTCTAGGAGAATGCGGTATGGCCCCATCCGTACCAGCAAGCACACGCCTTCATCACCATGACCGACGCCATAGGGAAAATAGGCTAGATCGTCATAGCCGTGAGAGGATACCGGGGGGGGTTGACTGATCATTGGATTTTCAATTTTAGATTTTGGATTTTAGATTCAATCCAAAATCATCGGAGGCTTAGAAACTCCGACCTCCGCCAACTCTAAAATCCAAAATTGACTGGCTAACAGCAATCTTAGTGAGCAGAACCGTTTCCGTGGTAGTTGTCTGAATCGTAAAATCCATTTTTGGTGCCAAAAAATAGGCACGATACGGTAAAGACAAGTGTTAAGACTGCTAAAACTAGCTTGACATCCATGATTTTTTATGAATTGAACGGGGTAGTTTGGTATATCTTAAGTATATTTAACGATGAATCTTATTAAAAATACTCAGATTGTAGAACTTTGTTGGCTAGAGCGTCCCTCTACGGAGGTTGCACCTGATTTGGTGGGCTGTACGTTGGTGCGACAGATGCCGGATGGAGAAATCATCCGAGGGCTAATCGTGGAAACGGAAGCCTATGGTCCTGAAGATCCGGCTTGCCATGCCTATCGGCGACAGACCCAGCGTAACTGGGTGATGTTCGGCCCAGCCGGGAGAACATATGTCTATTTAATTTATGGAATTTACTACTGCCTGAACGTGGTCACAGACCAGGACAGCATTCCCAGTGCTGTCTTGATTCGGGCTTTGCAACTAGAGTCTATACCGCCCTGGATCAAAGAGAGCGATCGCTCAAAACCCCATCGGATTGCTGCTGGACCAGGTAAACTCTGCCGCGCCTTACAAATTGACAGCACATTGAATGCACAAGTTTTACAACCCGGTCAACCCCTGTGGCTAGAGCATCGTCAGTCACAATTTACGCCGGAACTCGTCCAAACAACTCGGATTGGTTTATCACAGGGAACCGATTTGCCGTGGCGGTGGTATCTACGCAGTTGCGCGGCTGTCTCCAAACTTTAATCGAAACATTTAAAGGGAGATGCTTTCGCCCTGCTCTGTGAAGCGGACATCTTTAATCTTCCATTGAGAATTAGCGGTGAGGGTTTTTTTGAGGCTACCGAACAAAGCAAATTGTTCGCAGCTCGATAGAGAGACAAATTTCCGCTGGGAACCGGGTGCAATTCGCAAATCAACCGTGGCGACTCGATTGCTGGGATTCACGCTGACACGATACCCAGCTAAATTAAAGTCGGCGGTGTCTCGGTCTTCTAAAACTTTGCCTACCGCTGCTTGGACGCTTTCAACCGCTGAAACGTCTACTTTTTCCGGTACTAGCGCTTCACACTGAGTATCGGGTTGATAGATAGTGACGGTGACATTGTTTTTTGCGGGGGCGGTTGTTGATGCTTGGCTAATCGCACCCGTCAACAATCGGCTGGCATCTGACGCTTTCGTCGTAGTTTTGCTCGCTTCAATAGCATGAGCGGGAAGTAAGCCAGCTTTGTCTGTTTCGCTGTTTGTCGGTAAAGAAGCGCAACTACTCACACTGGCGACAATTGCTCCAGTTAATAGAGGAACCCAATAATTTTTTGTAGGAGTCATCGTTTTTGAAATCTGTCTTTAGATAGATTTTTTGATATTCCCCAATGGTAAAAGGCACCTTGAGGGGATAGCATAGTTTTACTGATGCTGCTGAGCAATATCAGTGTAGATTTCTACGGGTTTTATGGACCGAAGTCCATTAGGTGACAGTAGTAAGCTCCTCTAGCGCCTGGGCGAGCCAGTCTCTCCCAGCGCGGGGGGAGACTAGGAGGTTTCTATGCTCACTCAGGAAGGACGTGTTGCACTGTCAGATATTGCTGACTTAAATCAGCTCAAGTCTGAGTTAAATCGCTTACCGGCTGTTGATGTGGGAGATTACATTGTCGAACTGCCCCCATCCAAGCGAGCGATCGCGTTTCGCTTGCTCAATAAAGCTCAAGCCATTGATGTTTTTGAATATCTGCCGCCGGAAGTGCAGGAAGAACTAATTGGTTCCCTGCACGATAACCAGGTGTGTCAGATTGTGGAGGCGATGCGACCGGATGACCGGGCGGAACTGTTTGATGAACTACCCGCAGGCATCGTCAAGCGGTTGTTGCAGCAACTCAGCTCTGAAGAACGGCAGGCAACTGCCAGAATTTTGGGCTATCCCGAAGGCACGGCGGGTCGGGTAATGACCACGGAATATGTAAGGCTGCGCGAAGGCTTAACGGTTGGCGAAGCCTTGAGCAAAATCCGGGTCAGTGACGAAGATAAGGAAACCATTTACTATGCCTACGTCACCGACGACAACCGCAAGCTCGTTCGGGTCGTATCCTTGCGGCAGCTCTTGTTTTCGCTGCCCAACGCCCTGATTGGGGATATTGCGAGCGATCGCGTTGTCAAAACTTACACAGAAACACCCCAAGAAGAAGTCGCGCAACTGATGAAGCGCTATGACTTGATCGCCGTACCTGTCGTTGACCGCGAAGACAGGTTGGTAGGGATTGTCACCATCGATGACGTGGTGGACATTCTAGAAGAGGAAGCCACAGAAGACATTCAGAAACTTGCAGGGGTCAGCGGCGGTGACGAAGCCGCCTTGTCGCCTCCTCTGGTGACACTTCGGAAGCGTCTGCCTTGGCTGCTGGGGAATATTGTTCTCTACGTCGGAGCCGCCAATGCGATCGCGCCCTTTCAGGGGACGATTTCATCAGTACCCGTTTTGGCAATTATCATGCCAATTTTAGCTAATAGTAGTGGCAATGTCGGCTTTCAGGTCTTATCGGTGACTGTGCGCGGACTAGGTGTAGGTGAAATAACACCACAGGATACGCTGAAACTTCTCCGTAAGGAGATTCTCGCTGGCTTGGGTACAGCCTTGTCACTGGGTTTTGCCTTGGGTGCCCTTTCTTTGATTTGGTCTCCTGCCAATGAGCGATGGGTGGGGTTGGTTGCTGGACTGGTGATGGCTATCAATGTCTTGATGGCTGCCACCCTAGGGACTTTGCTACCAATGGGTATCAAGCGGTTGAACTTAGATCCAGCACTCATTAGTGGCCCACTGCTGACCACGACTCTAGATGCGTTGGGGTTCTTGACTTTCCTGACGCTAATCTCAGCGGCTTTGAATGTAGTATCTAGATGAGCAGTCAGTTGTCTTCTGTTCGTTGTTCGTTGCTACTGACCACACCTAATGGCTACCACCACCTGGACTCGTCACCACGTTCTTTCCCTAGCGGATTTCACCCCAATTGAATACGATACTGTGTTGCAAACTGCCGCCAGTTTCCGAGAGGTACTGTCGCGGCGCACGAAGAAAGTGCCAACGTTACAGGGTCAGGTGGTAGCAAATCTATTTTTTGAATCGTCTACCCGCACCCGCAGTAGTTTTGAGCTGGCGGCAAAGCGTCTCTCTGCCGATACGCTGAACTTTGCCGCAGCAACGTCTTCTCTAACGAAAGGAGAGACTATTTTAGATACGGCGAAAACCTATTTAGCGATGGGTGCGGACATGATGGTGGTCCGTCATCGGGAGGCAGGAGTGCCGCAAGCGATCGCTGCCGAGATGGATCGCTTAGGTTCAAAGGTGGGTGTCCTCAATGCTGGTGATGGTCAGCACGAACATCCATCGCAAGCCTTGCTGGATCTTTTCACCATCTGTACTCTATTAGACCCAGACCACCCGCGACTTGAACTGCTCAAAGATAAAAAAATTGCCATTGTCGGCGATATTCTCCACTCACGGGTCGCCCGGTCGAATATTTGGAGTTTAACGGCAACGGGTGCAGAGGTTCACTTAGCGGGTCCCCCCACGCTTCTCCCCCAGTGGTTTGCCACCTATGGCAATCAGGAGGAGAGTCAGGGAGCCAATCACCCGTTACCAATCACCCATGAGCAATCCCCCATTTTCAACCGCAAGCTTTTTCTCCACTGGGATTTGGAACCCGCTTTACAAAATGCTGATTTTGTGATGACGTTGCGGCTACAAAAGGAACGGATGACGCAGCATTTGCTGCCCAGTTTGCGAGAGTACCATCAGCGGTATGGGATAACACGCGATCGCCTGAAACTCTGCAAACCCGACGTTAAGGTACTGCACCCCGGACCCGTCAACCGAGGCGTAGAAATTAGCTCTGACTTGATGGACGACCCCCAGTTCAGCTTAATCTCCCAGCAAGTGACCAGCGGCGTGGCTGTCCGCATGGCGCTACTGTATCTGATGGGTGGTGGCAAGATTTAGCACTTAGGATTCTGCAAAATCTTCAAAGAAACCTACAGAATCACCGAACAATCGCCGAACAACAAGTGCAAGGAGCGAGAAGTTAGGTAATCCAGGTGTTAGATCGAGCAAAATAGATTCAGTTCCTTTCTCAGGATTTCAACGTGATGAATGGCGTCACCACTCTCCTAAACCTTCCAAATCAACACTCCGCGAAAGATAGTTTTACGATTAGCTTTGCTCCGTTATCAATGGAGGAAGTCTACTCACTAGCGGACGATCCCGCCAATGGAGCCGTGGTAGTCATGAGTGGAATGGTACGCAATCAAACCGATGGTAAGCCGGTGGTTGCTCTGGAATATCAAGCCTACGAACCGATGGCTTTGCACATATTTAGTCAAATTGCTGCCAATATCCACCAAACCTGGCAGGATGTCAATCGAGTAGTGATTCACCATCGCATCGGACGCTTGCAGATTGGCGAAATTAGCGTGTTGGTGGCGGTGGGTTGTCCTCACCGTTCGGAAGCCTTTGAAGCTTGCCAATATGCCATTGATACCCTGAAGCACAATGCCCCTATCTGGAAAAAGGAACATTGGGCAGATGGTTCTAGCAGCTGGGTGAGTATTGGTGCCTGTGAAACTCAGCAAGAGGGGTGTTAAGTCGCTTTCTGATGCTCCTGAAATAGAGTGCCCTTGATTGATATTTTTTACAAAACTTTAAGTTTGTAAGGGCTTTAGATTGCAGTTTGTAACTATTGCTTTATCCCAGGAAAATTATCCTTTAGACTGATCCCCAATTCATATTTTGGGGATACAGGGGATAGGCTAATGCCAAATCTGAACTGGCACGAATATTTACTTTTTGTTTCTTTTGTTGGTAGTATTGCTGGACTTTTATTACTATCTACTGACAAACAAACTCACGTGGATGAGCTTGAAGAAACAGAGGAAATGCTGTTGACAATGAGCTTTACTTACTGGATAGTTTACTGCGTTGTTGTAGGTATCCTGAAGTTTAGCCATCCTGAGTGGGATATTTTGTTAATGAGCTTGAAGTTAACTGCTGCTTTTTCCTACTTGTTGACCTTTACTTCTGTCCTGACTTTGCCGCTGCTCAGAATGTCCGTTCGACAAGTAGAGTAGTATGAATTCTGGCTGAATCTCTAAAATTACCGTCAGACTTCACTTTGAAGCAAACAGGCTAATTACTTGATGTTCAATTAACCGAGTTTGATACCCTCATTAAAACTGAATCGTAAAATTGAATTCACGCTTAATATAGAAAATCACCCCATTTCCAAATTTTGGCAATTCAAATGGGGTGATTTTGCTTTTATGGCTTTAGCTTAATAGACGATGAAGCCTAGCGACAAGTGCCGAGATTGGTCGAGTTTGAACTAGGAAACCCGTAAGAAATCCATCCAGAAACAGGGGCTGTAATCTGAACCCAAGCGCGTCGTTCGTTGTCGAAGGTGAACGGTGGAGGACTGGTTCTGAGGGTGACTCTATCTCCAAACTTAACTCCGCCAACTCTAGTACCATTTTTTCCGGGTGCGGTACGGATAGCCATCCCTTCAGCGCCCCTGTAGGTAATGACTCGGCACTGGCTGGTTGTGGGAGTCGGTCTGGGATTCGGGCTGGGAGCTGGGTTGGGATTTGGACTGGGATTTGGACTGGGAGTCGGTCTAGGGGTAGGGTTGACTCCAGAGCAGGTTGTGAGGTCTCTTGCTTGAACATACCCAGTTACAGGGGCACTGATGGCAATAAAACCAGCGCTGCCATTGTCTGCAAGGGTAACTTGCTCGCCAGCAGCGAGCGTTCTAATTGTTTGGCTGGAGAGCGATCGCTGCGTATATACAAAAATCCGCGCTTTTGTGGCGCGGCATTGTCCCACCAGGGCTTGGGCTAGTTGTAAGTTTTTCCCAGGCTGAACTGAGTTCTGTTCTGATTGTTGAATCGTATTAGCAGTTGTGGTGCTGCTAATGGCAGGGGTGGGAAAATTCAGACTTCCCACGACGCTCAATCCTAAACTAAAGAGAGCGATAGGCTTGCCCCAGCGACTCATCTTTTTCATACGGTCAACTCCTCATCTCACCAAAAAGTTTTTGTTGAAGACTTCAGGACAGAAAAACCGATTGACGGTAGAACCAAGTTTTTGAAGATGGCTAGGCTTCCGTTGCCAAGCATCCCTATTCAGATTTGACGCTACCGAGCATCAGGATCGTCAATCTTTTAGAAGTCTCGTTGTCAAATAGCATACAAGTAAAGATTAATCTAAATCATCGGAAAGAAGGCAGAAATGTCAAGCTTCGGGCGATCGCTTTTTGGGATTCCCCTCACCTGGTCAGCCCAAGGCGATCGCGTTTACTCCTGAAACCAAGCCGTCAACGCGACAGCAAGGGCATCGGCGGCATCATCCGGCTTGGGAGTGTAGTCCAAATTTAACTCCCGCGCCACGGCTTGCTGCACTTCGGACTTATCAGCATTTCCCATGCCCGTCAGCGCTTGTTTAATTTGGGCAGGCGTAAACTCAACAAACGGAACCCCGTGCTGTGCCAACACCAACATCAACACCCCCCGTGCTTGAGCCACGACAATCGTGTTTCCCATCCGATAAAAAAACAATTTCTCGATTGCCACCAAATGGGGTTGACACTGCTCCATCAATGTATGCAAATCGTCGTAAATCGTGCGGAGTCGCTCCCCCATCTCCGTCTTTGCCGAGGTCTGAATCACGCCAAAATCTAGTAGACTTACCACCTCAGACGCAGTTTCTACTTGGCGCTTCGCGCGATCTGCAGCTGCGGCATAATCTACCTTTTGGCAGACAATTGTCCCAAATCCTAATCTGGCAAGTCCGGGGTCTAGTCCTAAAATTCGCTTTTCCATCTAGCCTAGCTTTGGGGATTCACATCACTGGGGAACTGCAATCGGTAAATTGAACGCTTAGAAGCGACAAGCGGGTCTAATCACTCAGTCGTAACACCTTGATTCCTGATCCAAGCAGCGAACCGTCGCAACCTATCATAAGCTGAGTTGAAAAATCCCCTCCTCTGTTTCTTAGTTTCGTATGTCACATCTGAGTGGCTTAGTGAAAATGTATTCTGATGGGCACAGCCTTCGTGTTGCTCAAGTGGGTAGCAACTTCTGCCTTCCCCGTACCAGTCCAATCAAGCCTTAGAGACGATTCATCAATCGCGCCTACTTGAGTGGATTCACCAAGCAACGTTAAAGTCGAGTCTTGCCTTTGTGTCCCTTAGGAATCCGCAATGTCAAACGTTATTTTCAAACAAGCCTTACGCACGCTCAAACAAGATTCGCATATGGTCTGGAGTTTTAAGCCTAGGACGCCCCAACGAGTCAATAGCTGGTTTAAGTGGTTAGCGCCCGGACTATTGGTAAAACGCTGGTTGCTGATCAGTGTGGGAGGCGTATTTTTAACCAGCCTAGGTTTAGCGATTTGGATAAAACTGACCCCAATTTTCTTATTGATTCAGTTCATTGGGAATATTCTGGAAGCGATTACCACGATTATTCCCAATTATGTGTCCGGCCCAATTGCGATCGGCTTGGGTTTATTTTTTATTTTTTTAGGACAAACCCGCTCAATGGGAGCGATTACCGAGGTATTGAAGCCTTCCCAGGATGAAGAACTGATTGATGTGCTGTTGGCGCATCGCAAACTCAACCGGGGACCCAAAATCGTGGCAATCGGCGGCGGCACCGGGCTTTCTACTTTGCTCAGAGGATTGAAGGAATACAGCGCCCACATTACGGCGATTGTAACGGTGGCAGATGATGGCGGCTCCTCTGGTCGTCTGCGGCGAGAAATTGGCGTCCTGCCGCCGGGAGACATTCGCAACTGTATCGCGGCATTGGCAGACCAAGAAAAGTTATTAACTGAATTGTTTCAATATCGCTTTAAGGCTGGGGATGGTCTGAACGGTCATAGTTTTGGCAACCTATTCCTGACGGCAATGAGCGATATTACCGGAGATTTGGAGCAAGCGATCGCTGCCAGTTCTCAAGTTTTAGCTGTGCGAGGGCGGGTGCTACCGGCAACGTTGTGTGATGTTCGCCTCTGGGCTGAGTTAGAGGATGGACGCACCATTGAGGGAGAATCGAGCATTACAGAAGCTAATGGTCAGATTAAGAAAATTGGTTGCATTCCCAGCAATCCCCCCGCTTTGCCCAAAGCTTTACAGGCAATTGAGGAAGCCGATTACATTATCATCGGGCCTGGAAGCCTTTATACAAGCGTGATTCCCAATTTATTGGTACCAGAGATTGCCGAAGCGATCGCCCAAAAGCAGGTTCCCCGCATCTATGTCTGTAACATCATGACCCAACCGGGAGAAACCCAAGGTTATACAGTTGCAGACCACATTCGCGCCATTGACGCCGCCTGCGGACGACCGCTATTTAACGCCGTCTTGGTGCAGCGGAAAGTTCCAAGTGCAAATGCCCTGATTCGCTATGCTCAAGAAAGTTCCCATCCGGTTTTTCTAGATCGAGAAGCCATCGGGCTGCTGGGGCGTCGCATCGTTTTAACCAACGTGATGGATGAAGACCTAGAGACGGGTTATGTACGCCACAATCCTGAACGGCTGGCACGGGTTTTACTGAGGTGGTATAGTCGCGCCCAGGCAGTAGAATTTTGAGTTTTGAGTTTTGAGTAATTTGGAGTCAATCGTCATTTCTCTTCCCGATGCCGGGGCGACGCGATCGCTTGGGATTGCACTTGGTCAATCCCTCCCCGCCGGTAGTGTACTTTTATTAGAAGGCGACTTGGGCGCTGGCAAAACCACGCTGGTGCAAGGCATTGGCGAGGGTTTGGGCATTACCGAGCCAATTGTGAGTCCCACCTTCACACTCATTAACGAGTACACACAAGGACGCCTCTCTCTGTATCACCTGGATTTATATCGCTTGCAACCAGAAGAAGTCGAGGCGTTGAATTTAGAAACCTATTGGGAAGGATTCGAGGTGCCCCTGGGAATTGCGGCGATAGAGTGGGCAGAACGGTTGCCATATCAGCCGCCTAGCTTTTTAAGCGTCCAGCTAACTTACTGTACGAATAATGGTCGCCAAGCCAACCTGATTCCAGTGGGTGGGTTTGATTTTAAGTCAATAGAAATTTAAACATAAAGGTTCGCTCCCGTTCAGACACTGATTTATCGGGTCTTTCCTTTGCGTACCTTTGCGCTTACCTTGGCGTACTGAGGGCGTTTAATTATTCGTTAAATGTCAAACCTTCGCCTCGCACTTCTAGATTCAGCTTCCCCCGCTCATAAACAACCTGACCGCCAACAATGGTGAGAACTCCATCCCGTCAGATTCCAGCCTTCAAAGGGACTCCAGCCGCATTTGGTTAACGCTGGTTTATCCGAGCTTGGTCTTCTGCGTGAACGGCAATTAAGCGATTTCCCTTTGCGAAAATAGACTCCAGTACCGTATCTCGATCCACCAGCAATTGAGCGTGCATCGACCCCATAAAAATTTTGATTCCACAGGTGGGATGCGCCTCTAGAAGATCCGGCAGATTTTCTCCTGTTGCCCCAGTAAAAAAGCCATAATTAACTAGGGCGTGTCATCAATTGAGCCAAATGACGGCAGCAGCCAGATAAATGGCACCCAGAAAGTTAGCAGCCCTTTTGTCATAGCGGGTCGCAATTGCACGGTACTGCTTGAGCTTGGCAAAAAAGTTCTCAACTAAGTGACGCGCTTTGTACAACTC